>DATHVY010000053.1:0-23590 GCA_035461045.1 Planococcus sp. (in: firmicutes) | reverse complement strand
GATGATGAACAATGCACCGGATGAAGATATTTTCGAAAAACTTCAAAACGGCGAAGAATCTTTGACGAATGAATGGTGGGTCAAAACCCTTGAGGACTTCCAGCTTCTAGAAGAAAGAGGCTATATTCAACCGAACGCCCTTGGAACCAACCAGGACTCGGCAATGGCCATGGTAGCTAACGAAGAAGCGGCGATGCTCGCTACCGGTTCGTATCACATGAATTCCTTGATGGATTTGAACCCTGATCTTGAATTGGATTTGTTAGCTCCTATTACAGTAGAAGCGAGTGAAGCTGTCTACGAAGGCATCAACACAGCCACTTTCATGCTGGCGGTCAACAGCAATTCTGAAAAGAAAGAAGAAGCGAAACGTTTTATCGAATTTCTCAGCCAGCCTGAAATTGCTTCCATATACGCAAACGGCACTGGACAGCATTTGACTGTGCTGGATGTAAATTATGAATCGGAGGTTCTTCAGAACACTTCATACTGGATCGATGAGAGAACCACCCGATTCCAACCGCGCTTCCTGATCACCAATGCACAAATAGAAGCTGCAGTCCTCGGCTCTATTGAAAATGTACTGGGTGGAGAGGATCCAATGACTGCGGCTGAACAAGCTCAACAAATCGTTGAAGAAAATATGGATTAATCCGATGAAGACTTCAAAAACAATTTATCTGTTTTTCATCCCGGGCTTTATTCTCTACAGCATCTTCTTTCTTTTTCCGACGGTGAGCGCCCTCTTTTACTCGTTTACGAACTGGGACGGGTTGAGCTCCGCTTTCCAGTTTGTCGGAATTGATAATTATGTCCGGGCATTTACCGGTGATTCGGTGTTTCGGAAGACCATCGGCAACAACTTGAAGTTCATGTTGTTTGTGGTGGTTTTCCAGACGCTGATCGCCTTGGTGTTTGCGATGATTGTCATCAAAAACACCAAGACCAATGTGTTTTTAAGAGCATTATATTTTTTCCCGACCATTCTCTCTTCTGTTTCGGTCGCTTTTATCTGGACGTTCATCTATGATCCATCGCTTGGTATTTTAAATCAGTTTCTTGACATGGCAGGTCTCGGCTTCCTGGCTCAGAACTGGCTCGGGAACTCCAATATCGCCATCTACTCACTAGCGGTAACCCAAGTTTGGTTTCATGCTGGACAGATGCTGATTATTTTTGTAGCTGGACTTCAGTCTATCCCAAAAGATCTCTACGAAGTCGCGCAAATTGAAGGCGCCAATAAATGGCAGACCTTCCGCCAGGTGACGTGGCCATTGCTTGCACCTTCTGCTACAATTGTCGTGGCTTATACGACGATTCAATCTTTCAAAGCTTTTGACCTGGTCTTTGCCATGACAGGGGGCGGTCCGAACAATTCAACGCAGATTATCGCCACTTATATTTTTGATGTGGCTTTCAGAAGCTATCAATTCGGGTACGCCAGTGCGATTTCCGTCATTTTCATGGTGATCATCGCGTTTATCACGTTTATGCAGTTTAAAGCCTTGCGATCCGATCGCATCTCATATTGAGGAAAGGAGGGGAAAAATGTTATTCCGAAAGTTCTCTCTCGCTGTTTACGCTTTACTGATTTTGATCCCTTTGCTGATCGTTGCGCTAACTTCCGTCAAGACGATGCAGGAAACCTTCCGAAATCCAATCGGATTGCCGACGGATGGGATTCGGTTTGAAAATTACATTGCCATTTTCAAGGAACAGACGATGGCTGGATATTTTATCAACAGCTCCATTGTCACCTTGTTTTCCGTTTCCTCGACCCTTTTCTTTGCGGCAATGATTGCATACGGCATTACGCGTTTGAATAATTGGATTGGAAATGTCATTTTCATTCTCTTCACGCTGGGGATGATGGTTCCCGCCCAAGTCAATATGGTACCTCTATATTCTCTTGTGCAAAGTCTTGGATTGACCAATAGTTTGCTGGGGTTGATCCTGGTTAACATATCCGTCACGCTGCCGATTGCAGTATTCATCCTGACCGGGTTCATGAAAACATTGCCGAAAGAGCTTTATGAAGCTTCTACACTGGATGGCGCCGGGAACTGGAAAGTCTTCACGAAAATCGTCATTCCGCTGTCGTTGCCTTCCCTGTCGGCAACCGCTATCTTCCTGTTTGTGATGCACTGGAATGATTTGCTTTATCCGCTTCTTTTCATTACGGACAATGCCTATAAAACCCTGCCTCTCGCTTTATTGGAGTTCCAGGGACAATATTCAACGAACTATCCGATGCTCTTCACAGGGGTGCTCATTGCCTCTGCGCCGATGGTCATCGCTTACATCTTCCTGCAGCGATTCTTCGTTGCAGGCATGACAGCAGGAGCAATAAAAGGGTAATAAGAAATGCGACAGTGCCCGTGGAGCCCCGACACGCGCTGGAGGGCTTGAAGGTAATGCCGTTCTTTGCCATTACCGGCAAGACCGAAGCGACTCGAGGGGCTGGGCGCTGGAGTCTAGACAGATAGAAAAGCGGAAACGGCCGTACAGCTCCGACAGGCATAAGGCAGACCAGCGAAGTGGCGTTTTTTGCCACACAGCTGGGTTGACTTATGAACCGAGGAGTTGGCCGTTGGAGTCTGGACAGCGCGAAATGCGACAGTGCCCGTTAAGCTCTGACAGGCATAAGACGATTTGGCGAAGCGGCGTCTTTTCAGCCGCATAGCCAAAGTGGCTTATGACCCGAAGAGCTGGGCCACTGAAGTCTGGACAGCGATATTCTCTTTCCAAAGAATCCTCAAACTAATAAAAGTTATACTTTCTTATCCAATAAAAAACCGAAGGAATCGCTTTTCCAGCGATTCCTTCGGTTTTTTTTAGTTTGCGAATGTGTGCTTTCCGATGTGTTTGATGACAGATCGGGAAAAGATCCACGTATCCGTGACACCACTCCGATTATAGTAGTAAGTTGCGCCTTGGGAGGGATCCCAACCATTGACGGCTTCTTTGACAGCCCGGTAAGCGGAAGCATTGGGAGCAAGCCAATATTGGCGATCATTGACCGCTGTAAATGCATTGCGCTGAAACACAGCCCGCTCGACGGAGTTCGGGAATTCCGAAGCCCGCACCCGATTCAGAATCACAGCGGCGACAGCCACCTGGCCTTCGAAGATTTCACCTCTGGCTTCACCATGCACAACGTGTGCCATCATTGTGACGTCGCTGAGTTTGCTGCGCGTCATCGGTCCTGCAAAACCTGTTCCCGGAACACCGAAATCTTTCTGAAATTCAATCACGGCTTGCTTTGTAATCGACCCATAATAACCCGTTACTCCAGTTTGAAAATAACCCATTTTTTTTAAAGTCGTCTGCAATTCAGTGACTTCCTGGCCGGCAGATCCGACATGAAGATCTGGAGCATGGGCTTCTGCCTCCAACTCCGTAAAAATCATAAATAATGACATGAAACATGTGAATAGAATTATCTTTACGCTTCTCATTCTTTCTCCCCTCTCTTGGTCCGAACCCAATAAAGGTTCACTGCATTAAGTATAGAAATGAAAATCTGCAAATTAAATCCAACAGACGAACTTGATTCAACGCGAATAAAAGTTCGAAAGTTGGGTTTGATTTTAGTAAAATACGGAATTTTAAAAATTAAAGGAAAATAATGAGATATATTACTCACCTCCATGCAGTCAATCCTGCCTAAAAGAGAGTCGGACGAATTGAAACCGGATTTTTTTTGCATAAACGCAAAAAAGAACAGACAGCTTGTTGAACTGCCTGTTCTCTCAATCTTTTCGCTCTTTCCTGTTAAGCCTTGTCGAGCTCTTCCATTTGTCTGTGAGTCTGCGGAAAAGCGTTAGCCTGCCATTCCGAGCGATAGGCCGAGTCCAGTTGGGTTAATCCTACCTCGGCTTTGTCGTATTTTGCTTTGACACTTTCTTTTTTATCGATGGTTCGGCTATTGCGCATATCTTTGTCTTCGTATACCCAAAAGCTTTTAAGCTTGTTCTTTTTGTATGCTGTGATCAACGCGATGCTGCTAAGGGCTGCCGCCCCCGTGATGAATAACGTCTGTACAGTTTTCTTTTCCATTGTCATCCCTCCGGAAATTCTAGCCATGCACCCTTGTTTCCCTTTCCCATCAATAGTTAATCATTCCGTGCATTTAGACGGCGAAGAAATTCTTTGTTACAGTGAAAGAAACTGAACTGTTAGAGGAGGATTGGCATGAAAATCATCATTCTTTCGGATACTCATATACCGGGGCGGTCGAAGAAGCTGCCACAAAAGCTGATCGATGCTTGCCAGACAGCTGACTTCATCATTCATGCGGGAGACTGGCAAACCATGGACGTCTACCATGAATTGGCCGCCTATGCTCCTACAGACGGAGTGTGCGGCAATGTGGATCCATGGGAAATAGTCGACTCGTTCGGCCATAAGAAAGTTCTGACACTCGACAATTTGAAAATCGGAATCGTTCATGGCGACGGCGGCAGCAAAACCACTGAACAACGGGCCGTTGATGCATTCAAAGGCCTGGAAGTGGATATCATTGTATTTGGCCACTCCCACATCCCTGTCATGCGGGAAAAAAATGGAGTAGTCCTGTTCAATCCCGGATCGCCTACAGACAAGCGCAGGCAATCTCAATTTTCTTTCGGAATCCTGGAGACTGGCGACTCCTGGAATTTGAACCATGTATTCTTCGATAAAGAAAACTAGCATATGAAAAACGGGCCCGTATATGCGGACCCGTTTACTATTTCTCTTCTTTTTTCAAAACAAGGCCAAGCCGCTTCAAAGCCGTTTCAAGATTGGCTTCGATCAGGACACCTTTCAGGTTATCTGCGAAATGCGGAATTTTAATTGCCATGAAAGGCTGGATGCCGGTAATGACCGGGACAATCCCAACCAGCTTCAATAAACTGACGAGTTTCAATAGATACTCGCCGACAACCGTATTTATTTGCGAGACGCCTGAGACATCGATGATCAAATTTTCGGTAGCCTGCTCCTGGCATTTTACCATCACGATTTCAATAATGTTTTGAGCTCTTTCGGCCGTTATTTCACCGATGATCGGTAAGATCGCTACGCCTCTTGTCACGGGGACCAAAGGTGCAGATAATGACCGGATTTGTTTCTTTGCTTTTTCCAATTCCAGTACATAGCTGAGCAGTGAAGACATCGCTTCAAATGAAGCGATGTGCTCCGAAGTAAATTCGACTCGCTTCTGATCCAGACCGCAAATGGTCCCGTATACAGAGCCGTCTTCATAATAAACCGGGATCCCGATAAATGAACCCTTACCAAGCGTCTTGGTAGGCTTCATCTCATTGCTACTTTGGTTTGCAGTTAAATCTTCTATGACCAATGCCTGGTCTCCATGTTGGATGCTCAGACTACAGTAAGTGTCCTGAAAAGGAGACTCACTGCCCTCTTCCACCAGACTCTTTTCTGATTGATGATGCGCTTTAATAATTGTATTCGTTGAACCATCATTTTTTGCAATAAAAAGCGTATTAATATCCATTTGCTTACTTAGCATTTCTAAAATGTATTCAGCAGCTTCTTCAAAATTCGTGAAATGGCTGCGGTTAATTTTTTTCTTCAAGGGCCACTGATTCCTCCGTCCATTTAACTGTTGATCCATCTGCAATGCTTTCTTTAAATATACGGTTAATGTGCGATTCCTGCAAATAAAGCACAAAAAGAACCGCTTCTCTTTAAAAGAAGCGATTCAGCAGTCCCTATCAATTTTCCTCAAGAGATTTTCCACATTCATTTTTCAAAAGTGCTGCCAATCCTTCTGAGTCGCCTCTGGAGATAAGCGACATCTCCAAATAGCCACCCTCTACCAAACCACAAGTTATGGCGAAAGGCCCCGACTGGAAAGTGATCGACTTGATTTCTTCAAATCCAATTTCTAAAACGACGTTTTGATCGTCTTTTTCTTTCCCGAAAAAAATCAGGCGGCTTTCCGTTGCAGCCAATATTCCTTTAACACCGCTGGCAGCATGAGGCAGTGTAGTATTGAATACCCCATACACCCACATCTGAATTGGCAAGGTCGGATATAACTTACTTAATTCACTTATCATTAGAACTGGATGAGCCATACCTTAACCCCCTTACCTTCATCTACTAGTTTACAAGCTAAAGAGGCGTCATATTGTTTAGTTTTGATTACAATTGTTTCTGCCAGATACAAAAAGGTTCAACTCTTTTACAGAAAGGGTATGGTTCAATATGAATAATTAACGGAGGTGTAGATAGTTTGACTTTATTGGATATAAACTTACTGAAACAGGACGATACTTCCATTTCTTTTACTTGGACGGAAACAGGGGACACTTGCCGCGTGATTAGGGATGAGGACGAAATATACAAAGGCACCGATAGTTTTTTGATTGACAAGGATTTGGCGCGAGGAGAATACTACACATATACAATTGAACGGCTGGACTCAGAAGGAGCTATTGCAGAGACTGTCAAGATGCATACGGGAACTGAGAATGAGGAAAAAAGCTTTCTGAACGCTTTGGAGTCCATCACACTGACAACCATCATTTCTGAATCAAGGATTTCTATCGCTTGGGGCAAGATTCAGGGGATTGAAGAATACCATATTTACAGAGATGGTAAATTTCTGGAGCTGAGTGCTAAAAACCAGTATACTGACCGCGATATTAAGGGCGATCGAGAACACACTTACTGGATCAGAGGAAAGCGTCCGTTGCCGGAATCGGAAGAAAGCTTCAGCGAAGGCAAATTTGTTCTGGCGAGGATTTTCGGCCTCTTCAACAGAAGGCCTTCTTCAAAGGAACCTGCAATGGAAGATTTCTGGCTGACCAAGAAAGTAGGAAAGCTGGATCATCTGCTGGCCGATCGAAACCTGGCTGAACCGAAGCCGCGATATTTCAAATGGCATTTTCGTTATAATACGTTCTTGCCCGACGCTGTAATCGAGAATCCGAATTTACTTTCTCCCCACCGGTATTTTTCAGGAGATGGCCGTGGGTTCGATCCGGAATCGAACCAATATCGGACAAAAGTGGAATTTGCCGTCGAGCTTCAAGACAATAAAGCCATATTGGAATACGAAACAGACGTCGGCACCACCATTTCCTACAATTGGAGGAAAAAGTTTAAAAAGGCCGATGTCGCTTCTGCTGACGGAATTGAATTTGAAGAGGTTGATGAAGGTGAACGGACCGCTACTGTTTATTTGAAGCACGCTGTCGGAAATCCCATCACTACCGCTCCGGATATCAATTACGAAGTGGCTGCTGTCTTCTACCATTTTGGCGGTTACGACATTTCGGGAATCCATGATCAATCTCCGAACCATGAAGTGTATTTAAAGGACAACGCAAGCGAAGAATGGGTCTCGCTCCATCAAACCCAGACAAAAGGGCTCGCCTGGATGGCCGGTCCGATAGCCCGCCAATACTGGCGCATGTCCAATTTCGAATAACCAGAGCTATTCCTAACAGAAACCCCCACAACCGAAGTTGTGGGGGTTTTAAAGTTATTTATCCAGAAATCTTTTTCTGATATGGGGAGGAGGCAACATACAGCTATCCAATTTACCGAAAACTTTATAACGGTTATTGGCAATTACATCATAGGCGGCATCTCTCACGGGTCTTGGCAATGGTTTTAAATAGTAAGCCAGTTTCCATAATCCTGTCAGATGATAAGATATTTTAAGTGCACCTTCTGACTTTACGTAAGCTTGCCCATTTTGGACAAGTACCAGACTGTCGACATCGTCCGGGATCTGATGCTCTTCCCGCAACTGGCTGCCTATCTCACTTTGCAGGGAAGCAAATTGATAATAGCCTGCCGGATCATGATTTATGATGAACTGGACACTTGAATCACAGAAGTTACAATCCCCATCAAATAATACAATTGCATGTTCCATTCCTATTCCTCCCTTCGGTTTCTTCTTTTATGTAAATAACCTCTTTTCACCCCTTTGAAACACCGGGCTGATGGGCGAACGTGCCTTGATGGAAAAAAAGCTTCCAACCGTCCACTCTTTTGCGCCAGACGGAGCTGCGATTTGTTAAACGGTTTTTCGTCTTATTATGAATCCGATAAGTAGCTAATACTGCTTCCGGGCCCAACTGACAAATTTCATAATCGATGATTTCCATTTCGTCTGTGGTCAATCCCGTGTCCCCTTCAAATTCTTTCCTGTGGATGATAAATCCGGAACTCCCGAATTCAAAGAACTCGTCATCCAATACCTCACCCAACTTGTCAGGCGAAACCCGCACATCCGGTTGCAAATGGCTGCATTCCAGCTCGTACATCATCGCTTTGAGTCCGTCCATTGCGTATGCCCTCCTTCATTTCCCGGGAAATAACCGTTATATCCATACACTACCGTCAGACTTCAAGAAGGTCAATGCCCCGGCACTGAACTCAACAGAGTAAACACTCAATCCTTTATGAGAAAAGCCGGCTTTCTTATTCCATTAAAAAACCCGCTGGAGAGCGGGGGCCGAACATCATTTCTCATCTTCATAGTGTTTCTTTATATCTTCATCAGGCTGATCCTGAGGACCGTCTGAAGAGCCGAAATTTTCTACATCACTGAAGCTGTCCTGATAGTCCCGCAGTCTTCCATCTTCTTTTTCTACAGGTTGGCCTGTTGCACCCGTCAGCACATCTTCTTCACTTGGACGACTGGTTAAATCCGGCTGGTCCATTGCATGGTCGATGCAAGTAAGTGCAGTGGGCAATGCTTCAAGCCGTTCAAATGGAATCTCTCGTCCACATACTGAACAGGTGCCGTAACTCCCATCTTTAATAGCCGCCAAGGCCGCTTTCACTTCGTCAAGTTCTCCTTGTTTAAACTGATTGAGCGCCATTCCCCGTTCCTGATCGAACAGGTCTGTAGCGTTATCCGCCGGGTGATTATCGTAATTGGAAAGCTCTGTCGACTCGAACTCTTCTGTATGGGAAACGCGATCTTCAAGTGAATTCAATTGATCAGTCAGTTGATTTTTCAGTTCTTTCAATTGTTCCTCAGTCATACTGATTCCTCCTTGAATGCATGCTTCTAGTTTATATTTCCTTTTTTGAAGAAATCAAACCTGCGCACCTCTTGTCCGTGTAGTTTAAGGCCATTTAGAAGGGGTATGTGCTAAATATATTGTGATTTTCGACATCCTTGTTCGAAAAAAATACTGGAAAAGGAGTTGAAGTTGATGCAAGTCAAAACACCCGTCCCCAAAACGAAGGAATTCGATACGACATTGGCATTAGTTAAGGAGGGATATAATTTCATCCCCAGTCGTCGAAAGGAGCTAGGTTCGGATATTTTTAAAACGCGCCTGATGGGGCAGAAAGCGATATGCATCGCCGGAGAAGAAGCTGCGGCCATTTTTTATGACCCGAATATCTTTAAACGAGAAGGCGCCGCACCCAAATTTCTTGAGCTTTCACTACTTGGTACAGGCGGTATTCATGGAAGAGATGGCGAAGACCACCATCAGTTGAAGCGCATGTTTCTATCAATGATGACGCCCGAGCGCCTTGAGGATATGAAAAGCATGATGATTGAGGAATTGGATGTGAAAGCCCGCGAGTGGGAGCACAAAGATCAAGTCGTTTTGATGGACGACCTAAGAGAAGTACTGACCCGCGCGATTTGTCGTTGGGCTGGACTCCCGTTGAAAGAAAGTGAAGTTGCACAGCGCACTAAAGAACTTTCAGATATGGTCGATTCGTTTGACGTAGACAAGATTCGATACCCTGCAGGCGTTAAAGCCCGCAAAAGCCAGGAGAAATGGCTTGAGGGAATCATCCGAGATATCCGTGACGGAAAATATAATCCGCCACCTTATACTGCGGCCTATATTGTTGCCAACCACAAAGAACCGAACGGCAAGTATTTGGATCTCCATACCGCAGCGGTGGATTTAAACAATGCGTATCGTCCAACCCTTGCTGTTGCTTATTTCATGGTCTTCGGAACTATGGCTCTGCATGAACATCCTGAAACGAAAGAAAAGTTGAAGGAAGATAAAAATAATTACAGCCAGATGTTTTCCCAGGAAGTCCGCCGCTATTACCCTTTTGCACCTGCAATGGCAGCATTGGTAAAAAGGAACTTCAGATGGCGCGACCATAGTTTCAAGAAAAACACATTGGTGGTATTGGATATATTCGGTACGAACCGCCATCCGGATTCTTGGCAGGATGCAGACCAGTTTATCCCGGAACGTTTTATGAACTGGCGCGGAAGCCCATTCGCTTTTGTTCCACAGGGCGGCGGCGACCATCATATCGGCCATCGCTGCGCAGGCGAATGGATGACCGTCATGCTCATGCGTGCTTACTTCAAATATATGACGGAAAACATCACTTACGATGTTCCAGAACAGGATTTGAATTACGATATGACCCGGTTCCCGACGATGCCAAAAAGCAAATTCATCATCCGCAATGTTAAAAGAGTGAAAAACTCTCCTGAAAACATCATTTTCCACCAGGGAACTCACGCAGCAGTCAAATTTTAAACTGCACAAAATTGTTGGGAAGGCTGCGAATGATTGCTTGTCCAGACTCCAGTGGCCCAACTCTTCAGGTCATAAGTTACTTTGGCTGTCAGAGCTTAACGGGCACTGTCGCTTTTCTCATTGACAGCCATTACAAATTCTTTTACTATAGGTTAGTAAATCAAATAACCCGGCAACGGGAGAGGTTCATAGCATTTCACCCTCTATAAAAAACTATGGATTGTCGAATTTCAGTCAAATCCACATGCGATTTGGCTTTTTCTATGTCCTGTTTTTGTAGGCCTCTCTCAAGCCCATATCTTGAAGGAGGCCTTTTCAAATGGCAGGAAGAAACGAAGAAACATTGGACCACTTATCATTGCTTGGTAATCAGCAGACAAAATACAAATTCGAATACGATCCGGATATTCTTGAACCTATAGATAACTTGCACACCCGCGATTATTTTGTGAAATTCAATTGCCCTGAGTTCACGTCACTGTGTCCGCAGACCGGACAGCCGGATTTTGCAACAATCTATCTCAGCTTCATTCCCGACAAAAAACTCGTCGAAAGCAAATCACTGAAATTATATCTGTTCAGCTTCCGTAACCACGGGGACTTTCATGAAGATGTGGTCAACATCATCATGAATGATTTGATCAAATTAATGGATCCGCGGTATATCGAAGTTTGGGGCAAGTTCACGCCGCGCGGTGGACTATCGATTGACCCATATACGAATTACGGCAAACCTGGAACAAAATACGAAGAAATGGCCTCGTACCGGATGATGAACCACGACATGAATCCTGAAACGATCACCAATCGATAAGGAGTAAGGAAAATGTTACTTTATTTAAACGGCGCTTTTGTCGGTCTGTTGATCCTGTCGAACATTTTGGCTGTCAAGCTGTTCAGCATCGGGCCCTGGCTCGTATTGCCGGCAGCCGTCATCGTCTATGTGTTCACTTTTCCAATCACCGATACCATTGCTGAAGTTTACGGCAAAGAAGCCGCGCGCCAAACCGTGCTTGCGGGTTTTATCACCCAGTTGGCGGCGCTGGCGTTTATTTTCTTCTCTATTCAATTGCCTTCAGCCCAATTTTTCGGAGATCAAGAATCATTCGAAACCATTCTTTCCGCAGGCTTTAGGGTGACACTGGCCAGCCTGATCTCTTATTTCATTAGCCAAAACCTGGATGTGACGATTTTCCATAAGCTGAAAGAACGACATGGTGATTCAAAACTTTGGGTGCGTAACAACGCTTCTACAATGGGCAGCCAGTTAGTTGACACGACCCTTTTCATCACCATCGCTTTCTACGGCACGATACCACTTGGCGCATTGCTCGCGATGATCGGCACACAGTATCTATTTAAATTAGCAGTTGCCGCATTCGACACGCCCCTTGTCTATCTACTGGTGAAATTATGCAGACGAGAACAAAAATTGACCGAACGGGTATATGGGTAAAGGAAAAGCCGGAAGCTAATGAGCTTCCGGCTTTTCCTATTTCAGGATAATCAGCTTCCCACTTTTTGGGAAGGCCTCTTTTTTAAAGGGGTGCTTTTGGAATTTGTTAAAACCAATTCCGCAGTGATCGGCAAATGATCAGAAACAGAAGTGGTGATTCGTTCTGCGGTTTCGATGTTGAAATGTGCATCTGTAAATATATAGTCGATACGGGTCACTGGTTTCAGTTTTTCGCCAGTTTCTTCATTTTCATAAGGCGCAGGATACGTATAGTCATCGTTCCTGCCTTGGTGATAAAAAACATCATTATAATCCTGCTCCATCTTCAACATATAAATATGAGTCGGCGGAGCATTGAAATCTCCTGTAATGATGGTGGGAAACTGGTTTTTCCCTGCAATGCTGAGCAATTCATCGAGGCTGACCTTCAGCTCTTCATCCTTCAAAGCAAGATGCGTATTATAAACACTGATATAAGTCCCGTTCACGTCAATGATGGTTTCAAGAACGCTTCTTTGCTCGTTATTGCCGAAGGGATCAATGACTTGCGTAAGCATGTGCGTCTCCTGATACTTGATCGGGTACTTGCTGAACACCGCATTGCCGTATTGTTTGCGAGGTCTTTCAGATTCATCCGCCTCCTGATCGATGCTGGCCCCAAAAGCGGCATACATCCCAAGGCGCTTGCTGAGGAATTCAACTTGATCGATATAAGCACTCCGCTCTGAAAAGAACCGGTCCAGCTCCTGCAAACCGACAATTTCCGCCCCTGAGGCTTCGATGACCTGCGCAGTTTTTTCCAAATCCAAAACTCCATCCATTCCGCTTCCGTGTGCAATGTTAAAACTCATGATTTTAATCGAAGTTCTTGGAAGAGCTATGCTACCTTCCATTATTACCTCTCCTTTTAAATTAACGGATCGCCATGACTGTTACAATTGCTTTTATTTTAACAGAGAAGCTGCCAAATTTCTGTGTTGAGGATGTAAATTTATATTAAGATTTTGTAAAGAGTATCATTTCCGCCACAACTGGAAAATGGTCGGAGGCTTCGGTGTCTATGACTACAGATTTTTCAACCTGCCAATTTTCATCGTGGAAAATATAATCGATTTTCTTGCCGTGATTTCCATTCTTCTTATAAGTAGAAGGATGGCTTTCCATGTTACCGAACACATCGGAAAATCGTTGCTCCATCGTTTGAATGGGCTCGCTGTCAGGCTCTTGGTTAAAGTCTCCTACAATCAATACAGGCATTTCTTTGGCAGTGACCACCCCCAACAACTCTTGGATATTCACTTTCACTTCCTGTTTTTTCAAAGACAGATGTGTATTATAAAAAGCGATTTTTCTACCCCTGACTTCAATTACGGTCTCCAGTAATCCGCGTGGTTCGTTTTCTTCCCCTTCTTCTGGAACACAGGCCAAATCATAATTCTTATCTCCCGCAACCGGATATTTACTCAATGTTACATTGCCATATTGCCTTTTTGGCCGTTCCTGTTCATCAGGATGTTGTGTCAGGTTGAGTCCATAGGATATATGCATATTCAATTTTTGTCCGAGCCATTTTGCCTGATCCGTAAAATTGCTTCTTGCGGAGAAGTTGCGGTCAACTTCCTGTAACCCGATGATGTCGGCTCCCGATTTTTCAATGGTCGTTGCGGTAAGCTCTAAATCCAGCGTACCATCCAATTTTTTGCCGGCTGCAATATTAAAACTCATCACTTTCAGTTGTATGTGTTCACTGGACATCGGAACCCCTCCTCTATGCATGAATAATTCCCTCTTCTCCAAAAAAGAAACGCAAGTAATCTATGGCACAGTCCAAATAAAAGCCCAGCCAATGGGCTGGACTTCAAATTTTTTACTCATTGGAATCGCCAAATCCGGTATAAATCCAGACGGCCTGTTTCAAAAATTCAGCCGCCCCCGGATGAGCTTTATCGTAATAAGCTGCAAACCGTTCGTCTTGTACATACATGTCGGCCACTCCCGCATGCGCTTCTTTACTGTAGGAAGGCCAGGTGAAGCTCAACCATTCTTTGTGGAGTTCAGCCGATTTCTGGCCGATTTCACTCGCTGGGTCACCGCTTGCACATGCTTCTGCCAATGTATTCAGTACCTCTTGTTCCAATCGCTTGAATTCGCGATACTCCTCTTCGCTCATATGGAGCATTTTAGCATTGGACTGGTCGATCATGCTATCTCCGTATTTTTCACGGACTTCCTTGCCGAACTGTTGTTCATTGTCTTTGATCATTTGCTGCTTGAAACCTTGAAATTTCTCATTGTCAGCCATTTTACTCTTCCCTTCTGCTGCGGAAATTGTGCTCTCCACATTATTGATCAAGAGGTCCAGCTGTTTTCGTTTATCGAGAAGCCGCTCACGATGCCGCTTCAGTGCATCGGCGCCATTGAAGGCTGGATCATTGACGATTTGTTTGATGCTCTCCAGATCAAGCCCAAGTTCGCGGTAGAAAAGGATTTGCTGCAGCTTATCCACTTCCTTTTCGCCATAAATCCGATATCCCGATGTGTTCTTTCTGGCCGGCTTCAGAATTCCGATTTCATCATAATAGCGAAGCGTCCTTGTACTGACCCCGGCTAAATCGCCTAACTTTTGAACGGTATATTCCATTCGCTCACCTCCTGACAATTCAACTCTACACCTTTACGCAGCGTTAAGGTCAAGCGCCAAAGTTATGTTAATTGCCGCTCAGCAAATTCCCGGTATAGCATGTGCGTTTTGTTCAATTCCCGGTGCGTACCCATGCCAGTCACGCGTCCGTTCTCAATAAAGACGATTTTATCCGCATCGACGATGGTCGATAATCTGTGGGCAATCACGAACGTGGTCCGCCCTTCCATCAAACGGCTCAGCGCTTGTTGGACAATTCCTTCCGATTGGCTGTCGAGGCTTGCGGTCGCTTCATCCATCATCAAAATTTTAGGGTCCCGGAGGAACGCCCGTGCAATCGCAATCCGCTGTCTTTGCCCGCCAGACAATTTCACTCCGCGTTCGCCCACTTCGGTGTCCAAGCCGGACGGGAATTCCTTGATGAATTGCTCTGCGTAAGCCATTCTTGCCACTTGCCAAAGCTGCTCATCCGTTATGCTTTCAGAATCCGGCAAGCCATAAATCAGGTTCGCCCGTATCGTGCCGCCCATCATGGCGCTTTCTTGCGAAACATAGCCGATCTGGTCTCGCCAGGAGGCCATTGAAATGTTCGAAATCGGTACATCCCCCATTAGAATTCTGCCGGAAACCGGTTCATAAAAGCGTTCAATCAGTCCAAATATGGTTGTTTTTCCGCCACCGCTTGGTCCGGCAAATGCGACCATTTCTCCTGGCCGAGCCTCGAAGGAGACATCCGTCAATACCGGCTCTCCTTCACCGTAACCGAACGTCACACTTTCAAACTTCAGCGGCTTATTGGCTATATCTGTGTATTCTCCATCCTGCCCTTCTTCAAGTGGCAATTCCAGAATGGTGATAATGCGCTCCGTGGCCCCTTTCGCTTTTTGCAGTTCTGTAAAAAACCGTGCGAACGTCGTCATCGGAACAATGATTTGGAACAAATACAGCAAAAACGCCACCAGCGCCCCAGTCGTCATCGTTCCTTCGGCTACACGTATACCACCGTACCCGATAATGAGCACAACCACCGACATGATCACCAAATACATGAGCGGCGCAATCAATGCATAAATCTTCGCTTCTTTCATGCCGATGCCGAACAGTTTTTCGATCCCGCCAATGCCGCGTTTTTCTTCCACCGGCTCTGCAGTGGAAGATTTCATTAACCGGATTTCTCCAAGCACCTGCTGGACATTTCCGGTAAATACCGCCGTTTCATCCTGAAGGTTCCTGGAGATCTTCGCCATTCTTCTCCCCAGTGGAATCATAATGGAGATTGTCAGTGGCACCGATAACATCATGATCAACGTCATTTGCCAATCCAGGATGAGTAAAATGGTGACAGCTCCGATGATCGAAATAATCCCAGTAACAAAAGAGGGAAAATGATCTGTGATCAAGTTCCGGACGATGCCGGTGTCGTTAACAACCCGGCTGACTGTTTCCCCGCTGGATTGCTGGTCAAAATAGCTGACACGCAGACGGATCAGGCGCGTCCACATTCTTTCCCGCAGTCCCGCCACAATTTTCTGGCCAACTTTACTTAATAAGTAAATTGATACCCCATTGATGATCGCCTGGAGAATAAATGCCGCTCCGATGGCCAGCATCAGTGGAACGCTCAATGCCTCCACTGAAAATCCATCGACCAGGTTCATTGTCAGCAATGGCACGACCAACCCGACCAACGTGGTGACCAGGCTTGCCATCAAACCGAAGATTAGCGCCCATTTCGGTATTTCCAAAGAGAGGATCAATGAGATAAACGGTTTTAACCCGTCTTTCTTTTTTTGCTTCTTCATTTTGTAAACTCCCGTCCTTTATGTAAATCGTCCGTACCGTAATTATAAATTCCGTTCCTATTTATACGCATCAGCCATTGTTCGGTTTCAAACCGGCAGGCCCATTACAAAAGGCCATGAACATATGGTCCATGGCACAATAATGTATCTACTTATGTTTTAAAACCAAACACTACGCTCTCTTCAGTTGCTGCCAATTCTCCAAACGACGATCCAAAACAAAGTTGCCGAATGGGATAAATGCGACGGCAAATGCGCCAACCGTAAAGCGCATCGGCCATTTGATGGCAAACGCCGTATAAATGATAGCAACGACATAAATGGTAAACAACCCGCCGTGAACTGCTCCGACAAGGCTGACTGCCTCCGGCATACTAAAAAAGTACTTTAATGGCATGGCAAAAAACAACAGGATAATCAAAGAGCTTCCTTCTAACAAGCCCATAAATCTAAATTTTTGCAACGGATTTTT
Source organism: Planococcus sp. (in: firmicutes) (assembly GCA_035461045.1). Lineage (GTDB taxonomy): Bacteria > Bacillota > Bacilli > Bacillales_A > Planococcaceae > Planococcus. The sequence continues at coordinate 6,711 of DATHVY010000053.1, read as the reverse complement.
AATCATTGTTTCCCCTCACGATCTGTCCTTATTATAAAAGGGCAATTGAACCCGCTACAAGTCTAGTTTCAGTCAAACCGGCAAAAACATTTCTGCCCTTCAATATTTCGACATATTGAGCTCAACGCATCCGGAGACTTCTGACAATAAAGAAAAATATTGAACCAAACAGCACAACCATAAACCCTGGCACGGCCATCCATCCCAGTGTTTCACGTGCGCCCTGCGCCAACTGGAAGATTTCCCAGGAAAGATACGAAAAGAAAATCAGGATCTGATTTTTCATCACATTGACCAACAAACTGGAGTTCCGATATTGCTTTTCCATATTTTCCTCGGTCAAGTTGAGATAATTGTGGATCTGAGGCCGCTTTTCCAGAAAAGCCATACCCAGCCACAGTGCGAAACCGATCAACGGCAGCAAATAGATCGTCCAACCCGGTCCCGAGCCATCCGGTACCCCGGATGCATCAAAGTGCATCGGCACTTCTTCCGGCAAGGCGGACCACTGCAGTATCAAATAAATCATGACCCAGCTGAAAACGATAATGGCAAGAAAATCAAGAAAACGCGCGAAAGCCGTTCTCTCAAAATCGATGACCGGCTGATTCTTCAAGTTCACTTCATCAGCTCCCCGGATTGAATCCACAGCATTACGTCAATTCAACAAACAGTACCTTCAAATAATCACCTTCCTTGAAATCTTTATGCACCCGGAAATCATTTGGCAACGTGAACTCTTCCACTATGCGGTATCCTTTGCCTAAATCTTTAAAGGCCTTGTCGATAAATCCTTTGAATTTTTTCATGTTGAAACTAGCGCTGTTGGTTGAAGCGACAATGACTCCTTTGTCTTCTGTGATTTCGATGGCCTGTTTCATCAGATCCGTATAATTTTTTGACGTACTGAACGTATATTTTTTTGAGCGCGCAAAACTCGGTGGATCCAAAATCACCACATCGAATTTCAGTTCGTTGCGCTTTGCATATTTGAAATAATCGAACACATCCATCACCCGGATGTCCTGCTGTTCATAATCGATGCCATTAACACTGAACTGTTCGATGGTTTTGCTGGAACTTCGCTTGGCAAGATCCACGCTTGTGGTTTTCACCGCTCCGCCGAGTGCCGCTGCTACTGAAAAAGCGCCCGTATAGGAAAAGGTGTTCAATACCGTTTTTCCTTCTGCGTATTTTTCTTTGATCGCGTTTCGAACCTCCCGCTGATCAAGGAAGATCCCGGTCATCGCCCCATCGTTTAAATACACCGCGAAATTCATGCCATTCTCCTTCACGATCAGCGGAAATTCACCTGGCTCACCATCGACAAAGTCGTCATCTTCGATATACTGTCCTTTCGCGTCAAATCTTTTCTTCTGATAAATGCCTTTGAAGTCAACGGTTTCCTTGAGCGCCGAAACGACTTCTTCCTTAAAGCTGTATATTCCTTCGCTATACCAGCTCAGCATGTAATAGCCATCGTAATAATCGATTGTCAAACCGCCGATGCCGTCCCCTTCACCATTGAACACGCGAAAAGCTGTCGTATTTGCAGAGTTGTATAATTCGTTGCGCGCTGTTACCGCCTGCTCAATTTTCTTCTGAATAAAGGCCTGATCGATCGTTTCTCCTTCTTTGCGCGTCAGGACCCAACCGAAACCTTTGTTCTGCTTACCGAAATAAGCTTTTGCCAAAAAGCGCCCATTACTGTCCGAAAGGTTCAGAATGGTTCCTTCCTCTTGAAGTTCATCACTATTTGCCAATGATTCTTTCATAATCAAGGGATAGCCGTTTGCATATGAAGTTTTGTATTTATCTAAAATTTGGACTGAAATTTCTTTTCTCATTAAACCCTCACCCTATCTGTTAAAGCTCATTTTATTTTATAATAAGTGTAATACAACAGCGCATTCTTTAATACCTATTGCTTCCAGGAATTTTCCCTGACATCCATTACAATACAGGAGGGCTTTTCATGAAGAAGAAATACTACACTTACCGAATCTTGCTGACAACTGGCGAGTGGCTGGAAGAAATCCGGATCGAGGGGCCTCTGGAAGATCATTTTTCCGGTGTGAACGTCAGCTTCTTCCCCGTTCAGGATGCGCAAGAAAGAACAATCGTTTTGAGCATGTTCCACATCGTGAAAGCCGAGCTCTTAAAAGTTGAAGAGTAATAAGAAAAGCGTTTTGCTCCCAGGCAAAACGCTTCTTTTTATTCTTTGATCCAGTCCCATGCTTTGTCCATTTCATCAATGGGGAAGTGGCGGGCAGTTAATCCGGGGAGTAAAATATCCAAATTCTCCGCCTTTTCGACCAAGTATTCATCGCTGATGAGCGCAACTTTTTCAAACTGATGGATATGCTTTGATTGCAGTTTGATTCTTTCGACCATTCCTTTGAATGTGGGGGTTTCTATACCTCTAATAATTGCATACGCATTGAACTTGCGATCGCCAGGAAACTTTTCTTCAATCACTTTCCGCATCTTAATCGCATCTTCTTCTTCTGCTTTCCCATCGAATTCAAAAGCAATCGTACCTTCGTCTTTACTCGGGACAAAAGTTAACATTCCCTCTTCCTCCTTCAGTTGACTGATTTTGTTACTGTTATTCCCTTCTGCCACCTGTTCAAACGGGCAAGCCATTGTGATGTCGTTTGACCAATATATTGTATAATGAATATTTTAATAAAAATGCGATTTGGTGTATAATGGATATTATTCTAATCACACTGGAGTGTTTTGACCATGCCGATTCCAATGAACCATCAAAAGCCCGCACGTATTTCTGCAAAAGAAAGTGCTTATCTTCAACTGCAGCAATGGATTATTGACGGCACACTGCAACCTGAAGAAAAACTGGTGGACACCGAGCTGGCACAAGCTCTGAACTTGAGCCGCACCCCTATAAGAGAAGCACTTCAACTTTTGGAAGCTCAAGGGTTTGTGGAGATGTTCCCAGGTAAAGCTACACGTGTGACCAATGTGCATAAAGAAGATCTCAAAAACCTCTTGCCACCCTTGGCGGCATTGCAGGCGCTCGCTGCAGAACTGGCAATTCCCAATCTGGATGAAGAGCTGATCGACCGGCTCAAAGAAGCAAATAAACGCTTTGCCGCGGCCATCCACACGAAAGACCCTTTTTCCGCTTTGAAAATTGATGAAGAATTTCATCAGATTATCGTAGACGCTTCCAGAAACCCATATATTCATACAATGCTGGACCGCCTTCAATCCCATGTCCGGAGACAGTTCTTCCACCACACTTTGGTGTTGACTGAAAGTTCGAGCGCTGAGCATGAAGACATCATTAACGCCCTGAAATCAAAGGATGCAGAAAAGGCGGCTCGCATCATGAAAAGGAATTGGCTAAGATCCACTGACGATTTGACCCACAATAATCCTTAGTAGTAACTTTCCGATGAAAAAAGCTGTATTGAAAGCGAAATGCTTTCAATACAGCTTTTATTTTGAAAAACGAAGAGGAATGTTAAGTTTCACTTTGAGCCTCGGCAACGTCCGCATTCCCGCGAATCCGAACAACGCTGCCTGTAATCAGGATGACAATCATTGCAGGGATCAGCCAACCAAGACCCTCACTGTATAGTGGCAAGATGGCACCATACAAATCAACGATCGATTGGAGCCAAGCAGGATTCGCATAACCCAACGAGCCGGTCAGCGCATTCAAACCATCGACGATGCTGATCAGGAACGTCACGGCAATTGTCGATGCATAAACCAGACGATCATGCTTGAACAATGGTGAAACGAACGCCAAGAGAATCAGCACAATCGCAAGCGGATAAAGGAACATCAGGACTGGGATGGAGAACGCAATGATGTTCGCAAGGCCTGCATTGGTCACAATCAGAGAAAATAAAGAGAAGATGGCCACGTATGTTTTGTAACTGATTCGTGGCATCAATTTCTGGAAAAACCCTGCATTGGCAACGGTCAGGCCGACTGCCGTCGTTAAACACGCCACAGTGATAATAATCGTCAATAAGGCTGTACCAAAAGTGCCGAAATAATAGGAGGCAGCGCTACTTAGAACAGGACCTCCGGTTTCAAACAAACCAAACGCACTGGTGCTTGTCGCTCCCAAGTAAGCAATTCCCGCATAAACAGTCGCTAATAGAAAGGCGGCGATTGCACCGCTTTTCAGTGTTGCTTTTAAAATCCCTTTGGAAGAAGTCACTCCCAGTTTCCGGATGGCGGCGATGACAATGATGCCAAACACTAAAGATGCAAGTGCGTCCATTGTATTATACCCTTCCGTAAAGCCCGTAAGAAAAGCATTGTCTCCATATCCGCCCAGTGGTGCTTGTGGAGTCCCCATCGGTTGGATGAAGACCATTATCAGCAGCAGCAACAAGGTAATCAAAATGATCGGAGACAGGAACTTGCCGACTTTATTGACAATCTCGGTCGGGTTCAATGAAAGCCAGTAAGAAATCCCAAAAAAGATGATAGAGAACACAAGCAACCCGATGACTGCCGAACTTTCTCCGATGAATGGCGTGATACCGACTTCAAACGATACCGCACCGGTTCTTGGCAAAGCAAAAAACGGGCCAATGGTCAAGTACAGCAACGAAGTGAAGATGATCCCAAACATAGGATGAACTCTGCTCGACAGATCCCGCAGGTCATTGCTTTTTGAAAAGCCGATGGCCAATATGCCGAGCAGTGGCAATCCGACTCCTGTAATCAAAAACCCGAGCGTTGCCCAGCCTACATTAGTTCCTGCATTTTGCCCCAACTGAGCGGGGAAAATCAAGTTGCCGGCACCGAAAAACAGCGCGAATAACATCATTCCGATTAATGCATATGATTTAAATGTCAACTTGTTGTCCATACTTTTATTCCTCCCGAGATGTTTCTATTATTATGATATATAGTTAGCTTTTTTATACTAAAATAGTTTTCGTAATCATTAAAAAAGGTATGCAATATATCGCACATAACAATAATACAATAATTTTATGTATTTGCAATAATTTAGCGACTTTATTTCTAAATTTATGACTTATTTATGAATGGTGTCTTATCTCTATTTTCAAAATAGTTTTACTATTATAATAAAACCCATTTTCTTCCGGGAATTATTTTTCAAATTATGAGGATAATAGGCGAGATGCAGAAGGTTTCTCGCATTTTGTGGAAAATAAGGTAAAATAGCTATACATTCTTACGTCTCCTCCGCTCAGTCATGAGCAGAAGCTGTAAACAGGAAGGCTGCGATCGCTAATGAAGTATTTACTCATCCTTTTGCAATTGATACCGATATATCTGTTTTTCTTTGCCGGGGAATGGCTGCGCGCCATTTTTGATTTGCCGATGCCCGGCAGCATCGTTGGCTTTGTACTTCTTTTCACAGCGCTCGCGTTTAAAATTTATCCACTTCGTTGGATTGAATCCGGCGCGCGGATGCTGCTGGCTTTTTTACCGCTTTATTTTATCCCCGCCACGGTCGGCATCGTTGACTACGGGAATCTTTTTGCCGGTTGGGGGATCTGGCTGATTCCAATTGTTGCAGTGAGCACATTGCTGACGATGGCCTCAGCTGGTTTGGTCAGCCAATTCATGGCGGAATCTTCTACCAAGGAGGAGGATCGCCCATGATCGATTACATGATGACAGCAATCCTGTTTGCCGCTTTGACAATCGTTGTCTATTTGCTAATGAACTTCATCTACGTAAGATTTCGCAGAACAATCTTAACCCCTGTACTGACGGCAACTTTTAGCATCGTGCTTATTCTTTTGCTATTCGATGTCTCGTATGATTCGTATATGCTTGGCGGAGATTGGGTCGCCAGCTTTCTTGGGCCTGCGGTTGTTGCATTAGCGGTGCCTTTGTATCAGCACCGTCAATTGTTGATGGAAAACCTTTGGCCGATCAGTGCCGGCATCCTGGCGGGAGTCGTGGTTGGAATGACGAGCGGTGTTTTGTTCGCCAAACTATTCGGCTTTTCAGAAGAGCTGGTGTTAACGGTTCTGCCGAAATCGCTGACCACTCCGGTAGCGATGGATGTCGCAGCAAGCCTCGGCGGAATCCCTTCCCTTGCGGCAGTGTTTGTTATGGTAGCCGGATTTTCAGGAATTATCCTCGGTCCGCCATTCATGAAATGGCTGGGCATCGACACTCCGCTCGGTCGCGGACTAGGGCTCGGAGCTTCCGCCCATGGGCTTGGAACTGCTAAAGCATTTGAATACGGTCCCCAAGATGCCTCGATGAGTTCCGTGGCCATGACCGTGAGTGCTGTTTTTGGCTCTTTGCTCGGTCCCGTCGTTGCTTGGCTATTTTTCATATGAACCACACAGATAAGACCCGTGCTGACGATGTAGTCAGCACGGGTCTTTTTCACTTTATAAGAAAGTATCACGTTTTTCATAATAACGGCTTTGAAAGAAGTACTTGCTTTTCTAAACTGTGCGGCAAAGAACGCCACTTCGCTGGTTTGTCTTATGCCCGTCAGAGCTACATGGGTGCTTACGCTTTTCTTATCACCCGTCTATATCGCGTTTATTGTAACCGATAAAGCCGATGGCTAAAAGTGCAGCACCTACTCCAGTCATTACAGCAGCAGTTGGCCAGTCAAAGTTTTCGATTGGAATCCTGGAGACATGGCCGAATGGGGACATCTTCTGCACCCATTCCGGAAACTGAAGCAAAGTGCCAAAATAGACGACAGTAAATGAGTAA
>DATHVY010000052.1:0-5405 GCA_035461045.1 Planococcus sp. (in: firmicutes) | reverse complement strand
GCCCAAATCGCTCAAGACAGCGGTTATTTCCAGCTGGAAGATGTGCTGGAGTCGATCAGTGCAAAAATGATTCACCGCCACCCACACGTATTCGGAAATGTTGAAGTCGACAGTGCGGACGACGTGGTGGCCAATTGGCAGGCAATCAAAGACTTGGAGAAAAAATCGCAGTCGTCCATCCTGGAAGATCAGGAACGCTTCAGCTCTTCTCTGACCACTTCCTTCAATTATCAGAAGAAAGCGGCGAAAGTCGGTTTCAGCTGGCCGGACACGTCAGGAGCTTGGGATAAATTCAATGAAGAATTGCAGGAATTCCAGGAGGAGACGGCGAAAGGTTCCAAAGCTGCCCAACTGGATGAACTGGGAGACCTGCTCTTTACGTTGGTGAACCTGGCAAGGTACTACGGATTGTCGCCGGAAGAGGCGATGGTGCAGGCTAACCGGAAATTCCGAGAACGCTTTGAGCATGTTGAAAAACAAGTGAACGAGGGAACGGGCAATTTCAGTGATTACTCGCTGGAACAGCTGGATCAATTTTGGAACGAAGCCAAGTCTTTGGCAAGAGAGGAAGAATCATCATGAGACTCGATAAATTTCTAAAAGTTTCAAGACTCATCAAACGTCGGACTTTGGCGAAACAAGTCGCAGACCAGGGACGCATCTTAGTCAATGGCAACAAAGCGAAAGCGAGCTCGGTCATCAAAGAGGGCGATGAACTGCAAATCCGCTTTGGCCAAAAAGTGGTCACCGTCCGGGTGGACATGGTGAAAGAAAACGCCAGAAAAGAAGAAACCGTTAATATGTATACCATTCTAAATGAAGAAAAACTGGATAAAGTCGAACCTGAATTCATTGACGACGAAGCGTAAAAAGTTAAAGTACAAGAAAAAGCTGTTCCAGCCGGAACAGCTTTTTTATATTGAATGTGGATGAAAAAGTGTCAGTTAAGTAAGTAGTATCCGCTTCACTCCTTGAGGGTGCAACTCAGCTGGAGGGTGGGGTGCTAAGTTTTGGTGGATGACATGTTAGGGGTTTCTTCTTTTACGATGGTGACTTATGAAGATAGGGCTGGTCGCTTGCGCCCAGCCTACTGATAATGGCATGAAGTGGATCTGTGTATGGAAATGCTTCTTAAGAATTTTTTTTACGTGAGGTAATAGCGTTTGAGTCGAACAAAACTAAGAAAGCTGGACACATTTGCACCCAGCTAAGACTTACGTTCGCGAAAGTTCTTTATATAACAGAAAAAAGCCATTCGCTAGCGAATGGCTTTTTTCTGTGCAATTATAGCTCGCTTATTTCATCAACGCGACAAGCAGCGCCTTTTGGGCGTGCAGACGGTTTTCCGCTTCTTGGAAGACTACGGAATGCGGACCTTCCAGAATGCCGGTCGTGACTTCTTCTTCACGATGCGCTGGCAGGCAATGCATAAAGATAAAGTCTTCCTTCGCGTATTGGACAAGTGCTTCATTCACCTGAAAGTTTTTAAAATGTTCGAGACGTTCAAGGGCTTCCTGCTCCTGGCCCATGCTGGCCCAAACATCGGTATAGATGACATCGCTGTTCGCAACCGCTTCTTCAGGCTGATCGGTGACGTGGATGATAGAACCCGTTTGCTTGGCAATTTCCTTTGCCAGCGCGACCATCTCCGGTTTTGGTGAGTAGCGGGCAGGTGCAGCAATCGAGATGTCCATCCCGACTTTCGCCGCTCCGATCATCAACGAGTTGGCCATATTGTTGCCGTCTCCGATATACGCCATCTTTTTGCCTTGCAACGAACCGAAATGCTCCTTGATGGTCATCAAATCGGCCAGCACCTGGCACGGATGAAAATCGTCGGTCAAGCCGTTGATGACAGGAACCGAACTGTTGTCTGCCAGTTCTTGCACTGTGCTCTGGTTGAACGTACGGATCATGATGCCGTCCAAATAACCTGACAGAACGCGTGCGGTATCGGCGATGGTTTCCCCGCGCCCCATCTGGATATCGCGAGTGCTTAAATACATGGCATGCCCTCCAAGCTGCAGCATCGCCGATTCAAATGAAACACGTGTACGGGTGGAAGATTTTTCGAAAATCATCCCAAGTACTTTTCCAGCAAGAAGCGGCTGATGTTTATTCTCCGGCTTCTTCAATTCGATGGCAAGATCCAATAATTCATGAATTTCAGTTGAACTGAAATCCTTCAGTGACAGACAATCCTTTTGGAGAACTGTTGATGCAATCGGTAGGGCCATTGTCATTGGACAAGCACTCCTTTCAGTATTTTATAAGTTGTGTTCAAAGATTGTTGATGGGCGTCCGCTGTTTCCTGGCGCGTCCAGACGTGAAGGCGGTGGACAGCGGCTTGTTTTGCCTGAGAACTTTCCGAGTCGGCAGTGAAATCAATGTAGGCAAGTGGATCTTCGGTTTTCAACCACTCCTCAAAAGCGATGGTTTTTTCAGTATGAACCGTATAACCGGCCATTTCCCAAAAAGCTTTGCCGAATTGGCTGATGGAGTTGAGGTGAACGAACAAACTTCCTGGCTTTTCAATATCAGCCAGCTGCAGGGAGGCGCCTTGCAGCGCTTTTCGCATGGCTGTGTGCCGATCAGGGCTGCTGCCGATCACTTCGCCGGTGGACATCATCTCAGGTGACAGAACAGGTGACAATCCCGGCAACTTGATATGTGAAAACACAGGAACCTTGACGGTGTACTCGGGTTGGCCATTATAGCTTTGGTCAATCCCCAATTCTTCAAAAGGGACACCGAGCATCAAAGCGGTAGCGTATTGAACAAGCGGAACATCCGTCACTTTTGAACTGATAGGCACAGTGCGGGAAGCCCGCGGATTGATTTCGATGACGAATAATTCGCCGTTCTCATAGACGAACTGGATGTTGAACAATCCGGTATACGCCATATTTTTGGCGATATGTTCGGCTGTTGAGGTGATTTTTTGCACTTCTTCGGTTGTTAACGAGACAGGTGGTGTTATAGAAATGCTGTCTCCGGAATGGACGCCTGTTCCTTCGATGTGTTCAAAAATAGCGGATACCCACACGTTGCTGCCGTCGGATAATACATCCACTTCCACTTCTTTGCCGGTGATAAAGTGGTCGACAAGTACCGGGAACTCCATAACAGAATGGTTCATCCAATGCTGCAGTTCCCTTTCGTCACGAAGGACGATCATCCCTTTGCCGCCAATCACGTAGGAAGGGCGCAGCAACACCGGATAGCCCAGCAGGGAAGTGTATTCCGAAACCTCGGCTAGGTTTTGCGCGGTAAAGCTTGGAATTACCGGAATATCGATCGATTTCAGGAATGAATAAAAGCGGTCCCGGTCTTCCATCTGATCGAGCAGGTCGATGGTCGAGCCGAGCACGGTGATGCCAGCTTCTTCAAGAGCTGCCGCAACATTCAGCGATGTCTGGCCGCCGAATTGCACAATCACTTGCGTGATGCCTTCAAAGTCCAGGACATGTAAAATGTCTTCTGGTGTCAGCGGTTCAAAATACAGCGCATCCGCGACTTCAAAATCGGTGCTCACGGTTTCCGGATTGTTGTTGATCATGATGGCCTCGTAGCCAAGCTTCTGCAAAGCCAGCACACTGTGGACGCAACAATAATCAAATTCAATTCCCTGGCCGATGCGGATGGGACCGGAACCGATGACCGCCACTTTCTTCTTATTGGAAACCCGTTCATCGGAAGTGCCTTTCCAAGTCGAATAAAAATAGTTCGTATGGGAGCGGAACTCAGCTGCACACGTATCGATCATCCGGAAAGCCGGCACCGTCCCCCAGCTTTTCCGCTGGCCCCAAATTTCACAAGCGGCGATGTTCCATAAACCAGCCAACTGCTGATCGCTGAAGCCGAGCGTTTTTGCGCGAAGCAAACGGTGGGGGGTAATAGTTGTCCATTTTGTTTGCTGCAACTGTTCCCATTCGTCAACAATTCGTTTCAGCACTGACAGAAAATAAGGAGCAATAGACGTCAGTTCTTGCAGAGATTCGATATCTTTTCCGCGAATCAGCAATTCGAATAGGACAAATAGTCTCCGGTCATCCGCCTCTGCTGCCAGTTTCTCCAATTCAGCCGTTTCAAAACGGGCGAGTGAAGGAAGTCTGAAGCCATCTAGCTTCATATCAAGGGAACGGATCGCTTTTTGAAAAGCCGCTTCCATGTTTCGCTCGATCGCCATCACTTCGCCTGTTGCTTTCATCTGAGTCCCGAGTTTTCGATCGGCTTTTTGGAATTGGTCGAAAGGCCAACGTGGAATTTTGACTGTGACATAATCCAAAGCGGGTTCAAAACTGGCGAAGGTGGTTTTAGTCACCGGATTTCTCAATTCATGAAGCTGATAGCCAATGGCCAGCTTCGCCGCGATTTTTGCAATCGGATAACCGGTTGCTTTAGAAGCGAGTGCGGAAGAACGGCTGACACGCGGGTTCACTTCGATCAAGTAGTATTCCGACGTTTCCGGATGCAGCGCGAACTGGACATTGCAGGCTCCAATAATCCCTAACGCATCGATAATGTTGATGGATGCACTGCGAAGTGCATGATATTCCTTGTCGTTCAGTGTCTGGCTTGGTGCGATGACAATCGAGTCGCCAGTATGGACGCCGACAGGATCCATATTTTCCATATTACAAATGGTGATGCACGTACCGGCATCGTCCCTCATTACTTCATATTCCACTTCTTTATAGCCGGCGATGCTTTCTTCGACGAGGCATTGTTTGATTGGACTCGCGCTCAAGCCCTGCTTGACCAACGAAATATAAGTGGCTTCATCGGATGCGATGCCTCCGCCAAATCCGCCAAGTGTATATGCCGGCCTTACAATCAGCGGGTATCCAGCGGAAGCGGCGAATTGGAGTGCGCTTTCCACGGAATAAACAATGTCGCTGTCGGGAACCGGTTCATCCAGCTTGTTCATCAAGTCGCGGAACTGTTCCCGGTCTTCCGCCTGCTTGATGGAGGCGATATTCGTACCCAGCAAGGAAACGTTGAATTTCTCTAAAATGCCAGCCTCTGAAAGCTTCATGGCCAAATTCAATCCGGTTTGGCCACCAACGGTTGCAAGCAAGCCATCCGGGCGTTCTTTTTCAATAATATTCGTCGCGCTCTCGAGCGTGAGCGGTTCGAAATAGACGATATCGGATACCGTTTTATCGGTCATGATCGTGGCCGGGTTGTTGTTGATCAAGACAACTTCGATGCCTTCTTCTTTTAAGGCGAGGCATGCCTGGGTGCCGGAATAATCAAATTCGGCGGCTTGTCCGATCACGATGGCTCCCGAACCGATGACGAGCACTTTTTTTATTTTATTTTGTTTAGGCATGCATTTTCACCTGCTTTTTCTCTTGAATCATCGTAAAGAAATTTGTGAACAGAGCCAGATGATCTTCAGG
>DATHVY010000051.1:0-3429 GCA_035461045.1 Planococcus sp. (in: firmicutes) | reverse complement strand
ATATAAACGTTTAGGAGGAGATGGAAGAATGTTAGAAACAGCTGGTATTTTCACTTTATTGTCAGTCATTGTCATCATCGCATCAATAGCGGGTGTCGTGTATTTTCTTTGGGTACGTTACCGTTACCGGACGGCAAAATCTAATGAAGCACTGATTATCACAGGACCAAAATTGGGGGATCCGGAAAAAGATCGGAATATATTCTCGGATGACGAAGGACGTTCCATGAAAATCATCCGGGGCGGCGGTTACCGCCTCAGACGTTTCCAAACGTCGACTCCGGTCAGGCTGACGTCATTTCAATTAAAGCTCTCCACTCCGAGAGTTTACACGATTGCGGGAGTGCCGATTGTGGCGGATGCTGTAGCAATGGTGAAAGTGGCGGATACGCTGAACGGCATCGCTAACTATGCCGAGCAATTCTTAGGCAAAGAGCAAGAGGAAATCGAGACGGAAATCATCGAAGTCCTGGGCAGTAACTTGCGCGCGATTCTGTCGAAGATGACTGTGGAAGATATTAACGGCGACCGTGAAAAGTTCAACACGGACGTGCAGGAAATTGCCCAGAAACAACTGGATTTGATGGGCTTTAAAATCACTTCTTTGGGATTGACGGATCTCCGCGATGCGGATGCAACAAACGGATACCTGGAAAACCTGGGTCGGCCAAGAATTGCGGAAGTCCGCAAACTGGCTGAAATCGCGGAAGCGAATACGGAGCGTGAAACGCGTATTCACAAAGCCCAAACCGACCAGGAAGCGAAAGAAGAAGAATACTTGCGCCAAATCGCGATTGCAGGATCACGAAAAGACAAAGACATTCAGGACGCGGCGTTCAAGGAAGAAACTGAGCGAGCCCGTGCCAAATCTGAACAGTCCTATGAGCTTGAAAAAGTGAAGCTGGCGAAAGAAATTCAGGATGAAGAATTGAACCTTCGCTTCATGGAACGTGAGCGCGACGTTCAATTGGAAGAAGAAGAAAGCAAAGTGCGGAAAACGAAAGCCGACGCCAACTACTACGAAACGACCCGTTCAGCAGAAGCGGAAGCACGCAAAGCTGTAATCGACGGGGAAGCAAGAGCGAAAATCGAACGCGACCAGGGTGCGGCGGAAGCGGACGTTATTCGTGAGCGCGGTAAAGCCGAAGCGGAATCCCGTAAACTATTGGCAGAAGCGATGGAGAAACACGGCGATGTAATCATCACCGAGAAGCTGATCGAGATGCTGCCAATATTCGCAGAGAAGATTGCAATGCCACTGAGCAACATCGAATCAGTGAAAATCATCGACTCCGGCAACGGACAAGGCATTCCTTCGTTCGGCAAAAGCATCACGAAAACGATGGTCGACATGCAGGAACCATTAAAAGAAATGACCGGTATCGATATCGGCGCATTGATGAAATCCTATGCAGTGCGTGATACCAAGAATATTTACAACGCACCGGCAGTAGAGAAAGCACAACCGGAAAGCGATCCGATTGAAGAAAATGGGCACGAAGAAAATAAAGATGCTTGAAATGAATAAAAGACGGCCTTCCGAAATGGAAGCCGTCTTTTTCTATGGATTATTTAGCGATGCAATTATTGATAATACTCAATGATTTCGCTGGCAAAGGCCTGTGCGTCTTCTTCAGTTTGGCCGTCGATGAGCTGATAGTTTAAAAGGTAACCGACGTTTTCAATGTCAAAGCCGATGATGACGATATCGTTCGCATCTCTTTGGAGGAATTGATACTGCACAACATGTCCTGAGATGGTTTGGGTTCCGGCATCGATAATGCTTCCGAAGCTGTCTTTTGAAATCCGCATGCTGACTACAGAAGGTTCCTGATAAAAGTCACCATAGATGATTTCGCTTCGGTGTTCTTCTTCCCAGGCTTCCCGGTCGATGCCTTCGAATGGCTCTTCGGTGGCAAGCTGGTATTGGATATTGGCGAAGAAGGGATCATCCAACACCACATCTCCATCTTCCATGTGAAAACCGTATTCGATGCTGGCGATGCCAATGGGGTAGTCGAAGGTTTGTGGAACGTGAGCATCGACGCCCAATTCGTCATTGATTCGGGTCTCGATGCCACTCGAAGTGGCATCGGCCCCACAGCCTGCTAATAGCGTCGGAACAAGAATTAAAGTCATCATCAACTTCTTCATATATTTCCTCCTTAAGGGTTTTATTCCTTATTTTAACATGGAGCGAATGAGAGGAGAAGCTGCATTTTGTTTCGGGATTTTCAATGAAACAACGGGCAAATTCCTTTATACTGGCATAAAACGACTAATTCAAGACAGGATGAGTTTATTGAAGACTTTTGCTTCCCATGACGAACAGATCACCATACTGCAGAACCGCGGACTTCTCGTGCCGGACAAAGCGGCTGCGAGACGAATTCTGTCACGTGAAAACTATTATGCATTGATCGACGGGTATAAGGAACCTTTTCTCGAAGGGGATGAGCGCATAAATCCTTATGGTCTCGAACAGTATCAAAAAGGAACTGAGTTCGGCCATATTTATGCGCTTTACCGGTTTGACCGGGAGCTGCGGATGCTGCTGCTGAACGAATTGCTGAAATTCGAAAAAAACATTAAGTCAAAGGTGGCTTATCGATTTTCCGAGAAGTTCAAAGAGACCGATAGTTTTTTGGAGCTGGATCATTACAGTCCAAAAAACGAACATCACCACGAGCGCGACCGCATCGTTTCCACGCTCGCCAATCTGATCAAAAGCCACAAAAAGCGCGATCGTGTAAGGTATCCCGCCATCCGCGAGTTTTTCGACAAACACCGCCATGTGCCCCTGTGGGTGCTGGTCAACTTCCTATCGCTCGGCCAGATCACCAATTTCTATTCGGTCATCGACGAAGGACTGCGCGAGCGGATTGCGCAGGATTTTGCAGACGAATTCAGCGAAGAATATGAACCGCTGCGCCTGAAGGCAACCGAACTGGACGCCATCCTGCGCATCGCATTTCCATACCGCAACAAATCGGCGCATGAAGAAGTGCTGTATCGTTTTCATCTCACACATCCGGAAGAACTCACGGATGTGGAAGCGTCGCTGCGCTTATCCAAAGGCGACTTGAGCAGGGGCACCGTGTATTCGATGGTCAGTTTGCTGAGGCTTCTGCTGGCCCGGGAAGAATACGTTGTGTTTTCGCAAGATTTGGAACGGCTCTTAGCCAACTTGAAAACAGAGTTGCCGGGAAGGGCATATGGCGTTGTCATGAGAGAAACTGGAATCCGTGTGAATTAAAGAAAGTGGAGCATGACACTACGATAGATTGGTCCGCATCGGCGCACGCGATGCGGAAAAAGTCTATGAGGAGTGGCAATACTATCAGCCCCCATTTCGGAGGGCAGGTTGTTAGTGTCTCGAAACAGTGTTATGGTTAGTCGGTTGAATCAATTTAATAATTGATTTTATTT
>DATHVY010000050.1:0-6861 GCA_035461045.1 Planococcus sp. (in: firmicutes) | reverse complement strand
AGACATTGACATATTTTCCGCTCCACCGGCAAGCACCAGGTCCGCTTCTCCCAGTAAAATATGTTGCGCGCCCGCCACTACAGCCTGAGCTCCAGATCCGCAAAGGCGGTTCAACGTCAAAGCCGGCACTTCTTTTGGCACGCCCGCGTTCAATCCGATATGGCGAGCGATATAAGCGGCATTCAAACTGGAGTGAATGACGTTTCCGTAAAACACATGATCAATGTCTTCGGCCTTCACTTTCGAACGTTTCAGCGCCTCCACTGCCGTCGCAGTTCCGAGCGCAGTCGCGTCCACTTTCGCAAATGAACCTCCAAATGTCCCGAATGCCGTTCTTGCTCCATCTACTATATATACTTTTTTCATACTCCGATTTCCCCTCTCCGATTCTTCTTGTCTGTGTAAAAGCCTTCAATAGTAAGCGCCTTCATAAGTTTTCAAAAGAAAATTTAAATTATCTGAAAACTGCAATCATGAATTCATCTTATCTTTAATAATATGCGAATGCAATTCATAAAGTTATGAACGATTGAAAAAGCAGCCCTCCGTTTAACGGCTGGCTGCTTTTGCTTTGGTGTTTATTTCGATAGATTTTCGGCAATCTTTTCAGCCAATTCTTTGCCGTTTTGAATGCATGCTCCGATGCCTACCCCGTAATAAGAAGAACCTGCCAGTTTCACGTTCGGCAGCATTCCTTCCATTTTATTTTCCAAGGCATTCACCGCCGTTTTGTGATGCATATGGTAATTGGGCATCAAATTTTTCCAGTTCGTCACTTCCGCCGTAACCGGTGTTGCCTGGATGCCCAAACTTTTTTGGATATCCCGTAAAGCCACTTCCACCAGCCCTTCTTCCGATAACCCTTTCAGTTCCTCGTAAGCGGGATGGGAGCTTTTATAGAACAAACGGACGAGCAAGTTTCCTTCACGGGAAGTATGGCTCCACTTCCGGCTGGACCATGTGCAGGCGTTGCATTGCAGGTCACTTTCCTGCGATACGATAAATCCTGTGCCATCTTCCGGCAAGCGCGCATCTGGAATATCGAACCCGAGATAGACACTGATCAGGGAAGAATTCAACAGTTGGTCAAACTCTGTATCCAGTTCCGGCTGGTCCAACAATTGCTGAGCTATATGGTGGGAGGTTGCCAGCACTACGTGATCCGACTCGATCGCTTTGCCGTTCGCCAACTTCACTCTGTACGAATCGCCCATCTTCTCGATTCGCTGAGTCGCCGTCCCTTTCAAAAAACTCACTTCATCGAGCGTTTCTTCCAGCCGATCGATCAATACAGACATGCCGCCGTCAAAAGAAATGAACTTTTTGTTGGCCGCTCCTTGAAAACGGCTTTTATGTGCTTCCAGCCCTTTGATGATGCTTCCATATTCGTTTTTATAATCCACTAAATACGGCAATGTCGTCGCCAGCGTCAGTTCGTTTAAATCCCCGGAATAAACTCCCGAAAGAACGGGTGCAATCTGATTTTCCACGAGCTCTTTCCCAAGAAAGGCTTCCAGGAATTCGCCGATGGAACTGTCCCGCGTGAAGTTTTCATTGCGCGTTTCAAAATCTTTCAGTGCTTCTTGTTTTCCTTCCTCAGAGACCAATGTGGATTCCATCAACGCCTCTTTGCTCATCGGAATGCCAAAAATGGTATCGGCAGGAATCGCATGCAACACATTGTTGGCATAAAGGTAGGAGATGCCTGTGCCGTTGTAGACAACCCGGTTTTCCAATTGCAGTTCCTCGATTAGCGGCATCACACTTCCGTGGCGCGCTACGATGGAATCCGCTCCAGCTTCCATGATAAATTGGCCATCTTGTACGGTTACGATTTTACCGCCCAGATCAGGACTGCTTTCAACCAATACAAGATTTACATCCAGCTCGCGTTCTTTTTTCAACCTCTGCAGATAGTGCATCATGGATAAACCAGTGATGCCTCCGCCTATGACCGTTACCGTTTTCAAGATCATCCACTCCTTACTCTTATCTTCATTTTATCAATAATCGACGCTAGCCACAGCGGATATTTTGTCTGTTTTATCACGCTTTCGGACCCCTGCCATGGTAGGATTAAAGAGAAGTATACGACGAAACCACGAATGAGAAGGAGACTGGAAAGAATGAATTCTATCGACCAAACCATCATTAACCGACGCTCCATCAAGAAGTTCAAGCCCGATGCTGTCGACGTTGAAGAAATAGTTGAGTTGCTCAATATTGCCAAGTGGGCACCGAACCATAAGGTCAATGAGCCTTGGCGCTTTCAGCTCTATACAGGCGCCGGGAAAGAAAAGTTCGTTCAGGCCTTTATTGACGCAATGCCTAAGGATCATGGGGAAACAACCCCGCAAGTATTGAAAAAAGCCGAGTATTTCCGCAGTATTCCATTGCACCTGGTCGTCATCATGCCGGAAGATCCAAGGCAAAGACGCTGGGACGAGGATTATGGCGCGATTTCTTCACTTTTGCAAAATTTCCAGTTGGCTGCATGGGAGCGGGGAATTGGCATGATCTGGCGTTCGAATGACTGGGTCTATAACCCGGTGTTCCGAGAAGCCATTGGCGTGAGTCCTGGCGAAAAAGTGGTCGCGACCATGATGATCGGCTACCCGGCGCACGTACCGGAAAAACAACCGCGTACCGATATCCGTGAAAAACTGACGATTATTGATCAATAACTTGCAAAAGCCGAAGCCAATCGGAGGCTTCGGCCTTTTTATTGACTTCAATCGTTTCCATCAAAGCTCTTCTTCCATTCACTTTCCAATATCGCCATTTCCCACAAACTCCAATACTCATCGCCGAACTTTTGATGATCGCGCAACAAGCCTTCCTTCTGAAAGCCGGCTTTTTCATAGCAGGCAATGGCGGGTTTGTTAAAATCGAAAACACCCAGCGTAACGCGGTGAAGATTGAGTTCATCAAAGGCAAAGTCCAGCACTTGCCGGATCATCTCACTACAAACCCCTTTACCTTTCGCCTCCGGATTTCCCACCAATACCCGCCCAATCCGTGCGGAGCAATTGTTGCGGTCAATCCTTGCAAGAGAAATATGCCCGATCAATTTATGAGTGTCTGCATCGGTCACACTATAGGCATAGGTGGATGCGCCCTCTTTATTGGCATCTTTCAGATATTCTTCCAATTGAAATTCGTTTAACGGAAAGACGAAACTCGGTCCGCCCCATTGCAGCATGAATTCAGGCGTCTCCACCCAATCAATTAGCTGTTTGAAATCAGCCGGTTCAAAATAGCGCAATGCAATCATCGAGACCCACTTCCTATCCGTGAATTCTGCTTATCCTGCTTCTTTACCCTATCCCGCTGAATCCTAAAATGGATTTAGTGAAAGTCTTTTGATGATTTCCTGAAAAGTCTTTTATAATCAACTGAAGCACATCTGAATTAGTTGGCCTTATTCCAAAAAAATCTTTTAAAAAGAATTAAATTCCAATGAACTTTTCCGGCACTTTCGTGTCTAATGTAAAACAACAAAGAAATGAGGTGTTGGCTGTGGAAGGAATCGAAGTCGCCCGGAAAGCGATAGAAGGCGATGAGGAAGCGTTTGTCGCTTTGATGAACATACATAAAGAAGCGTTGCTGCGAACCGCTTTAGCATTTCTGAAAAACGATCATGATGCACTCGAAGCCCTGCAGGAAACCACCTACCGGGCATTCAAGAAAATACATACGTTGAAAGAACCCGCTTATGCAAAAACCTGGTTAATCCGCATTACCATCAATTACTGCCAGGATCAACTGAAGAAAGATAAACGTTACGTTAGAGATGGAAAGGAAACGGATGCATCCGTTTCAGATAATTTGACGCTGCTTGAGTTGCAGGAAGCCCTGAGCATCCTGTCTCCTGCTGAACAGCAATTGATCTATATGAAGTATTTCCAGGACGTGAAGATAAAGGATATCGCGGCCATCGAAATGATTCCGGAAGGCACCGTAAAATCACGGCTGCATAAAACATTGCGGACGCTGCGCCGCCACTTTGAAGACAAAGGAGAGGTAGACCATGTATGAACAAGAAGAAAAGAAATTATACAGTTTCAAAGACCGCTTGGAACAGGTCCCTCTTCCTATTGATGCAGCGGACGGCGCAATCATGCAGGGACTCGACCGTGCCAAACGTGAAAAGGCACAAAGTCGGGCCAGAAGAAAGCGATCACTTTGGAGCATTGCTGCTGCAGCGGTTTTAATCCTTACACTCGTGACGACAATTCGTGTTTCCCCTGCTTTCGCGAGTGCCGTGGCATCGCTTCCCGGGATGGAGAAGTTTGTAGAACTCATTCAGTATGATAAGGGGTTAAGTGCTGTATTCGAAAACGACTATTACCAGCCTATCGCCGAGTCTCAAACGGTAGACAATGCAACGCTGACGATTGATGGGGTCATTTTGGATGAGTCGGGCATGAATATTTTCTATACGCTTGAGTCGGCTGTTGATATGGATGATATTGTTGTTCACACACCGGTTTTGGAGAATGAACAGGAGATTCCTCCGGACAGTATTTCATACAATCATCCGATCTCACAGGAAGACTCACCGAAAATCTATTCGGATATATTGGGGTTCACTTTCCAAGATCCAATAAAGTTTGAAAATCTTGATTTTACACTAGAGTTAAAAGTGACGTTGGACGGCAACGAATTTGATTTCTCAATACCATTCACAGTGCCTGAAGATGTAAGGCCGAGTATTGTATACGAGATAAAAGAAGATGTCGAAGTTGAAGGACAGGAATTTACAGTTGAAGAAGTCGCCGTTCACCCCCTGCGGGTTGGAATACGGATTTCATTTGATCCGGACAATACGAAAAAGATCCTGCAGTTTGAAGACATCCGCCTGGAAGATGAAAACGGCGAGGCCTGGAGTTCCATTGCAAACGGCATCTCTGCCAGTGGTGACATTGATGACGGTGAGCTGGTTTATTATCTGCAAAGCAATTATTTTGAAACACCAGAAGAACTTTATCTGCGCATTAACAAGATGCAGGCAGTGGATCTTGAAGACTCATACTTCCTGGTGGATACGGATAAGAATTTGTTGGTCCACCGTCCTAAGGATGGGCGGTTGGAATTGATTGATTCGAACCGCAATGGGATTGAGATGACTTTGAGAAAGGATGACGAAACAGAACAAACTTATGGAATTGACAAAAGCATTACAGATGCCAACGGTGAATCATTGGATATGCGGAATTCAGGAATATCTTCCGGTTATGAAGGCAAACAGGATATCAGTATCAACTTCGATGACAACGGCTACGCCAACCCGGTAAGAGTTGACCTGTTTGCCTACCCGAACTACATCAACGGCGACGTCAAAATTGAATTGAAAAAATGACAACAAGTCGGCGAGACCTCCTTACCATCAAATAATGCAAAAAAGATGACGCAGATTCACGTCATCTTTTTTGCTTGTTTCAATAAGGACATGGCCCCTACTGCTCCTGAATACTCGCCGTTTTCAAGAAACAACGGAGTTGCGCCTCTCAGTACGGTGTAGCTCGTCACCACTTCTTTCAGCAGATCGTTATCGATGAACGAAGAGCCGATGTAAATAATGAGCGAGTCTCCGCATTGCTTGGCAGCCTGGACACTTACCGTGCTGACCGTTTCACCGATCAACCCGATAACGGCCGCTAACATTTCTTCTTTGGTTAACTGGCTGGACATCGAAAAAAAGTCATTCCCGAAATTACTGGCGGTCAACTCCCCAGAAATCGGGGGCTCTTTGCCTTCGTAAATCTGTTTTACTTTCAGATCAATGCGTTCACGCGAGCCCCTTTTGGCCGTGTTCACGATTTCCTCAAAATCACTCATGCCTGTCAGCAAATGGGACAATCCGAGCAAAGTGCCGCCACCAACACCGCTCCCGCCAAGCCGCTCCTGACGATTATGGGCGATGCGGTGAATCGAGGTTCCGGTTCCTACATTCGTCAGCAAATAGGAGTCTTCCTTTCTTCCCATTTGGTCCAGCAGAAATCGAACCCCCATGTGTGTGGCTTCAAATTCCACGATTTCTTTCGCCTCTTTGTTCAATAGACCCAGCAGAACACCGGATCTTCCTCCGGTTAAACAGACCCTGCTTGCTTCCAGGCCATTGACCCAGTGCGCTGCCTCGGCAATTTCCGCAACCGGATATTTTTTAAAATGAAGCGAATTGTTCTCGGTGTACGCCACTTTGATCAGCGTACCGCCCGCATCGATTCCGACTAACATCGTTACACCTGCTCTTTCTAAATTCAATTTCAAATCCGGTCCAGCGTTTTTGTGCATATGAGGAAATTTTAACATATTCCTTCAACCGCGGGATTCATTTCGGATATTTTTTCATTATGTATCCAAAAATGTTTTCCCGTTCAATTCTTTCGAATGGAAAATAAACGCTTCCACCAATTTTACGCTGTTTTCCAAATCATCCAAATCGATAATTTCCACCGGCGAATGCGTATAGCGTGAAGGAATGGATACCACTCCTGATGAAACCCCTGTGGATGTCATCTGTATAGCTCCCGCATCCGTTCCGATGCCCATGAATATTTCATTCTGGTAAGGAATTCCCTGCCCTACAGCCACTTTCTCCAAAAGCCCGGAAACCAATGGGTGAGCAATCAGCGACCGGTCCGCCAGTTTGATGCATGGACCCGCCCCCAATTTGCGTGTCCCCGTCATAAGCACATCATAGGTATCGCTTGTAGGTGTCGTATCGATGGCTAAAGCAAAATCCGGTTGGATGTTTGCCGACAAGACCGAAGCGCCTCTAAGTCCTACTTCTTCCTGAACGGTGAACGCGCAATAGATATCGCCATGCGGCCTTGCGTCCGCTCCTTTCAGATCATT
>DATHVY010000049.1:0-4753 GCA_035461045.1 Planococcus sp. (in: firmicutes) | reverse complement strand
ACTGACAACACCTGATGCAGCACACCTGAACGATCGTCTTTCGGCGGTGAAATCATTAGCGTGGTTTTGACTTGGTCATCATGGCCAGCATTTTTCAGCTTATGATTCGTCTTGGATAGCACAAAAAAGCGGGTATGATTGAAATGAAAATCATGGATATCCCGGTAAAGGATCTCCAGACCGTATTTTTTCGCAGAAAATTCATTGCCAATGGCGGCAATATTACGCTCCGGTAATTCCGATACCATTTTAGCCGCAGCTGCAGTCGAACTGTATTGTTCAAGCGGCGTCGTGCGGTACGTATAGAAAAGGAATTTATGGCATTGCGCCAACGCGTGCGGATGTGAATATATCGCTTCAAACGAGTCCGCTTCCAGATTGTCCGGATGCACCAGCATATGCTGTTCGATCGAAGACAAAACTTCAGCCGTCACATACAATTGCGCTTCGTGAAACAAATAATCGATCGTCAGCGGCACCGAACCTTCCAATGCATTTTCCAGCGGCACCACCGCGTAATCCACGCGGCTTTCCGCCACTGCTTCTATGCACTCAGGGATCGTGGTGAAAGGGATCAAATCGCTGTCCGGAAAAACTTTTGAGGCCGCCAAATGCGTAAACGACGCTTCCGGCCCCAGATATGAAATACGGTTTTTTGAAGATTGTCCAGCCATTCAATCGCTCCTCACTTAATATGATCCACTAGAAACCACATCAGCCGACTCGACAAAATCGAGTTTTTTCAGCTGCTGCAAAAATGTTTCCAAATCCACGGCCATCGCCGTCACATCCAGCGACAGCGTAACGTTCGCGCGTCCCTGTATCGGGATGGTTTGATGGATCGTTAAAATATTGCAATTTACGTCAGCTACAGATTGTAGAAGGGTCGCAAGCGTACCGGATCGGTCTTCCAATTGCAGGAATACGGTCAAAATCCGCTCTTTCACGATCGAATGAAACGGAAATACAGCATCCCGATATTTATAGAAAGCGCTGCGTGAAAGGCCTGTCTTGGCGACCGCATCCAAAATCGACACATGGTCCCGCTGCAGCATCTTTTTCACTTCAAGCGTTTTCTGCATCGCTTCTGTCAGCACGTCTTCACGCACCAAGTAATATCGTTGTTCTGAAATATCCTTCATCCACTATACCTCCGTATCAGTCAAAAAATTCAAATTCGAATTCAAGCAGGCGAATCGTGTCGCCGTGTTGAGCTCCGCGTTCACGCAAAGCATCATCAATTCCCATACCACGCATTTGGCGAGCAAAGCGGCGGATGGAATCTTCACGGGAGAAATCCGTCATCTTGAACAATCGTTCGATTGCATAACCGGTTAGGACAAATGAACCGTCCGGATCACGGGTAATATCGTAACCGTCGGCATCCGATTCATGCTTGTACAGAACGGAGTCTTCCGATTCTTCGTCCGTTTCGTCGATCAACGGGAATTCTGGAGTGACTTCCAAAAGATCTGCGATCGCGAACAGCAAGTTCGATAACCCTTTGCGTGAAATTGCCGAGATTGGGAAAATCCGTGCGTCTTCCGGCAATTTCTTGCGGAACTCTTCCAGATTTTCTTCTGCATCCGGCATGTCCATTTTGTTCGCCACAATCAATTGTGGACGTTCAGTTAGCCGCAAGTTGTATTGTTTTAATTCTTCATTGATAGTCAAGTAATCCTCGTAAGGATCACGGCCTTCCATGCCGGACATATCGATGACGTGAATGATGACACGTGTGCGTTCGATATGGCGCAGGAACTGGTGCCCCAGGCCGATGCCTTCGTGCGCGCCTTGGATCAGACCCGGAAGATCCGCCATGACAAAGCTGCGCTGGTCTTCTGTTTCAACCATTCCGAGGTTTGGAACGATGGTTGTGAAATGATATTCAGCAATTTTTGGTTTTGCCGCAGAAACAACCGATAGCAATGTGGATTTACCGACACTCGGGAATCCGACAAGTCCGGCATCCGCCAACACTTTCAATTCCAGAATGACATTACGTTCAAATCCCGGTTCGCCCTTCTCCGAAAGTTCCGGAGCTGGATTGGCAGGAGTTGCAAAGCGTGAGTTTCCACGCCCGCCTCGTCCGCCTTTTGCGATGACTGCAGTTTGGCCGTGTTCAACCAGATCCGCAATCGTTTCACCCGTTTCCACGTCTTTGACGACCGTGCCCGGTGGAACTTTGATGACCGTGTCCGATGCTTTAGCACCATGCTTGTTGCTGCTCATGCCGTGCGTTCCGCGTTCTGCTTTGAAAATGCGTTTGTAACGGAAGTCCATCAGCGTGCGCAATCCTTCTTCGACTATAAATACGATATTGCCGCCTTTACCGCCGTCGCCGCCGGCAGGTCCGCCATTTGGTACATATTTTTCGCGGCGGAATGCTACCATGCCATCCCCGCCGTCGCCACCTCTAACATAAACTTTTACGTGATCGACAAACATATTATCCCTCCATCTGTGCAGTCGCAGTAATTGAAATTCTGCCTGACTTGCACTCTTTTCTTACGTTCAGCCCTGGAATGGCCGGCAATTCAATATCCGGCCAGTCCCCGTCCAATTCAACAGCCATCGTGAATCGCCCTTTACCGCTAAAAAAGCGGAGGCGGCAATTAATTTCCGTAAACGGATTCTCCCGCTCCTGCATCGATAAAGCCAAGGTTTCCAGTATGCCGGCAAACTCGGAATCCAGGTGTTCCGTTGCTTCCACGGCCTGGCATTCCAACTCGCAGATCATCATGGGAAACCGCAATTTCGAAAGCAGCAGCCATTCTTCCGTTCTCGTCAATCCGAGCGCATATAGACGGTTGGACTGCACAGCCGCTTCGGCATGCGAGCGAATCATCGCTTGAGCATCCGCCGTTCTGCCAAGATCCAAATACATTTGGATCAATTGCAATTCATTTAAAAAATCATGGCGCGCATGCCGAAGCGATTGTGCCACAGTGATTGTCTCTTCCATTCCGTCACGTCCCATTTGAGCTTCTCCACCCAGTATACCAAGATTCGCGCCGTATTTCCTGAAAAAGAAAAAGGGCTGCCAATGCAGCCCTTTTCATTGTGTATTAAGCTTCTTGTGCTACCGGGTATACGCTCACTTTTTTCTTATCGCGTCCGTAACGTTCAAAACGTACAGTTCCGTCGATTTTAGCAAAAAGAGTGTCGTCTCCGCCACGTCCTACGTTTTCTCCTGGATAAATTTTAGTACCGCGTTGACGGTATAAAATTGAGCCACCAGTAACGATTTGGCCGTCTGCACGTTTTGCGCCAAGGCGTTTCGATTCTGAGTCACGTCCGTTTCTCGTTGAACCTACACCTTTTTTAGATGCAAAAAACTGAAGATCTAATCTTAACATTGTCCCACCTCCTAAGCTGTGAAGGTTATTTTTATATATTCTCCATAATCTTGCTCAATCGTATTCAATGAAACAATCATCGCCTTGACCAGCAATTGAACCTGTCCATCGATTTCCTTGTCCAGATCATCCGGAAACACGACTTTCAACAAGCCGCTTTCTTCTTGCGTAATCTCAGGTTCGATACCCGTCAATTCCAGAATCGCATTCACCGCTCCAAACGAAACAGCTGATGCCCCTGCACAAACGAGGTCTTGCCCATATTCCGCAAAATCCGCATGCCCCGACATCTCAAAAGATAAAATCCGGTCGGCTGCTTTTTTAACGTTGACTTGAATCATCTCTTACAGGTTGATCGCGTCAACAGTCAATTTTGTGTATGGTTGACGGTGACCCTGTTTTTTACGGTAGTTCTTTTTCGCTTTGTATTTGAAGACAGTGATCTTTTTAGCGCGGCCGCTTTTTACAACTTTCGCTGTAACTGTAGCTCCGTCAACAAAAGGAACACCTACTTTAGTATTGTCTCCACCAACAAATAGAACTTTATCAAATGTGATCACGTCACCAGCTTCTCCAGTCAATTTCTCGACGTAGATTTCTTGGCCTGCTTCTACTTTGATTTGTTTACCACCAGTTTCAATAATTGCGTACATATCCTTGCACCTCCTCTAAGACTAAGACTCGCCTATTCAGGTGAACCGCTTGCGCGCATTCTTTAGGGACCTGATTCGAGCGGTTGTAGCACAGGTGCGCTACAAACATAACATTAAAATAATATCACGCGAGCAGGTGCGGCGTCAATCTATTTCGGGGAATTAGTTGGTTGGGGATGAAATGTTTCTGATAAGATATCTTGCTTTTTGGGAAAATTATTCATATTTATTTTATTAGTTGCGCGAAATGACCTTTTAGTTGCGGTTATAACTCCGTTAGTTGCGGAAATCAGAAGATTAGTTGCGGTCTTGGCCAATTTAGTTGCGGTCACGAATAAATCTCCTTATAACGCTCAATCAGCAGCTCCCTTTTTTCAATAATAATTCGTTTTCCCCTCCTTTCAGTTTTTAAGGTCGACCTTGCCAATAAACGATTCAAAACATACTTATCGTTAACCCGAAGCCAGCGATACGCCTCTTTAGAAGTCATCTCACTCCCAAACAAAATTGCGTATTCCTGCAACGCGAATTCATGGGCGTCCGAAGAAACGAACCCGCAGATGCTGCAGCGCCACTTACGATCCCGCCACTCACTCGAAATCCGTCGACACCCCAAACAGCCAACGCCCGTCTCCAAAGCATCCCGAGTCAGCCCATGCTTCTTCAAAAGGTCTGGACCATTGTATTGCCTGCGGCTGCGCCGCAAAAAACCTTCAAGTTCCAAAAGGTTCAGCGATAAAT
>DATHVY010000048.1:0-4337 GCA_035461045.1 Planococcus sp. (in: firmicutes) | reverse complement strand
AATTCTCGAAACTCGGGATTTGTTGATGAACGACCTGGAAGAAGAAATCAAACTTCAGCTGCATAAAATCGCCCAACTGGATATCAAAGAAATTTATGCCGATTGGAACCTTGATATGAAAACTGGAATGATTATTGCAGTGTTGGAAAACGAAGATGCGAAAGACGATATTGCGTGGCCTGAAAAGATCAATAAAGAAGCTTTTCATGATAAAGTCAATCTTGCCAGCAAAAGAGCTCAAAAAACGCCTGAGTCCACTGAATCCTTTTTTCTCAACGAACGGACAATCTTGATCCGCAGACAAGGGATCTTTGTTGAAATTGAGAAGGAATTGATTAAAGGCGGTTTTATAGAAGAGTTAAAGTTGGTGAAAAGGCCGTTGGAAAGAGGACTACTGGAAAAAGTGAATCTCGAAGAGGACTTGAACCAGCAAATACAGGAAATGTTTTTCGACTGGAATTTCAATACGGATAAAGGCTATACTGTAGTGCTTCTGGCACCGGCAGAAAATTGATATAAGAAAAGCGGAGACGGCCGTTCAGCTCCGACAGGCTTAAGATGAACTTCCGAAGCGGCGTTCTTTGCCGCATAGGAAGGACAGCTTAAGTCCGAGGAGTTGGCCGTTGGAGTCTGGACAGTAAGAAAAGCGAAAGCGCCCGTGTAGCCCCGACAAGCGCTGGAGGGCTTGAAGGGAATGGCGTTCTTTGCCATTACCGGCAAGTCCGAAGCGACTCGAGGGGCTGGGCGCTGGAGTCTGGACAAAAGAAAAGCGGAAACGGCCGTTCAGGTTCGAAAGGCGTAAGACGGAATGGCGAAGCGGCATGTTTTCAGCCGCACAGCCAGGCCGGCTTACGACCCGAGAACCTGGCCGTTGCAGCTAGACAGTAAGAAAAGCGGAAACGGCCGTTCAGCTCCGACAGGCTTAAGATGAACTTCCGAAGCGGCGCTCTTTGCCGCATAGGAAGGACAGCTTAAGCCCGAGGAGTTGGCCGTTAGAGTCTAGACAGGGATCTACTCTTTTCAAAGAATCCTCAAACTAAAAAAGCTGTCTTTCCTAATCCATTAAAAAAGCGCTTTTCCAGTGTATGGAAAAAGCGCTTTTTTATTGATTAATCACATGAAAAGCTGCAGATAAACGTTCAGCAAAATGTTCAGGAGGCTCTTTGGAAACGATTTGAAGGCATATGATATTCGGGTTTGCGATCAACCGTTGTTCGGTATTCGAAGGCAGGGGAATGATATACTCTTTCAACGTAAAGGTAAAAGCCGGCAGCTCTTCCGGCAGCAAGTAAATCTCGGCTTTGTTGCTCGCAAGCCCATTCTGTTCAAAAGCGTTGAACGAAATATCCAAATCCAACATACAATTGAAACGGTTTTTGCCTTCATAGAACTCAATCATTCTTTTCTTTTTCACAAGACATTCGCCAGCAGCCAATTCAAAGTCCGTTTTCAGCAGTAAGCTGACCTTCTCCGCCACTTCAGTTATGCAACCCAAATCCCCCACCTCCTTTCGTAAACCTCACCTCACTTCACGTGACTGGATACAACCCCGTTTTTCTCGACGTAATCGACTGGGCACTTTGACAATGAGGACATTTTGAATAGTAACTGAGTTTAATCAACTGATCCACACAATCTGCAGAAGTGGTGAACTCCCTTTTTTCTATCGGAGTTGCCAAAAAACCACATCGATCACCGGCAAAGTGTTTTTGGTGAATTCGTTTATTCTCATGGTCAATGAAAAAATCCAAATCGAATCCCTCCTCTTTAAAAACGTGAAAAGCCGAAAAGAACCTGCTGGTTTCTTTTCGGTTTTTAAGTGCTGCATATGATCAAAACGAGTGCATGAATGTGAGTACTAATCTAGCTGAGGAAACGCGAGGAGCTAACCCATTCAGCATTTTTAAAAATGCGAAAACCATGAAAGTGCTATCTCAAGTACCTTTAGTCTATGTCATTTATTATGAGAAGTAAAGTCTTTTTTACCATTTATTTTTAATATTCAAATATCTCTGATAAATTAAGATTTCGTCTTTTATAAGCTAATTCAAAGATCAAACTAATAATTTTCAGCGTTTCTCTCTCCTTTTGGAGCCTTGGCATTTATGGCTGTACTTTATAATGAGTCTTTTTACCTAAAACGAATACAGGGATTTTAAAACTCCATTTTCAATTTGCCTTCTTCCAAGATCAATTTGGCATTAAATTTCTTTCCGTTTTTTGAGACAAATCCCTTTATCACGGGTGTTTTGCCTTTCGTGCAAAGGTACTCAATCTGTTTTGCCGTCAGCCGCTTTCTCAAGAATGTGGCGGGAAACGACTGTTTGCAGCCGTTGGCGTGTTCAGTGCAATTGAAAGATCCTCTGCGGAAAACGATTTTCCCTTGCTTGCACCTTGGGCACAGGGCAATTTCATTCTTTTCATCCAGCAGGTCCACCTGGTCCGGCAATCCGTTTGATTCGAGCTGCGCCGGCACTTCATCAAGAAGCTTTCGGATGAATTTGCCGATGGTGGCCAGGAAAACTTCCGCTGACCCTTCGCCACGCCCAATTTTTTTCAAATACGTTTCCCACTTGGCGGTCATCGATGGACTCGACAATAAATTTCCTTCGATTGACTGGCAAAGGATACGGCCTTTGGCGGTAATGGAAACAATATTTTTTTGAACAGTGATATACTCGTGGCGTTTGATCGTTTCGATGATTCCGCTTCTGGTAGCTTCTGTCCCCAGCCCTTCAATCTCTTTCAATATTTCCGTATCTTCGGCGTCTTCCACTAATTTTCCGCATGTTTTCATCATGGCGATCAACTGACCTTCGGTATAAGGCTTGGGTGGTTGGGTCATACCTTCTTTAATATCGATCTTGCTTCGCACAGATTGCTGTTCCTGCAATTCCGGCAGCGAGGGTTCCTGTTTTGCTTCTTTCACGAAAGCAAATAATTCCTTCCATCCTTTATCAAGCTCGGTCTTGCCGGTTGTATAAAAAGGCAGCCCTTTAACATCTGTTATGACTTTCGTTTCGGCGTAACGATAATCCCGATGAAACATCGCCAACGTTGTGCGCAGAACCTCTTCATATAAATTCCGTTCATCTTTGCCGAGTCCGCCCAGTTTACGGGCAGTCGGAATCGTCTTGGTCGGAATGATGGCGTAATGTTCCTGCACTTTGGCGTTATCGACGAATCGCTTTTTGGGTGTACGCGATGCGATCGGAAAAGACGAATCGATCAATAGCTGATAGGATTCTACCTGTCCTGCCAGATAACCGAATTCCGCCTGAGTGATATGTTGGGAGTCGGTTCTCGGATAGCTGACCAGCTTTTTCTCGTATAATCCCTGCATGACCGACAACACTTTAGCCGGGCTGTATTTCCACTTCCGGTTGGCGGCAGCCTGCAAGGTCGATAGGGAGTGCAGCATTGGCGGAGGTGTTCGTTTTTCAGTTGTTTTCACTTGAGAAACGGTTCCTTCTGCTGTCTCACCGATGCCATGCTTGGCCAACAGCTCTTCCGCTTCCCTCCGCTCCTTCGACTTGATCTTCGCTTTTCCTTTATAAATTCCTTTTTCCGCTTTGAATGTCCCTTCTACTTCATAAAAAGGTTCCGGTACAAAGGATTCGATCTCTTTTTCCCGCTGGTAAATCAAAAACACGGTCGGTGTTTGAACGCGCCCGATGGCGAAGACTTCGCTTATGCCCTTTTTTTGCAATAATAGCGAATACAGCCTCGAGCCATTCATGCCGACAAGCCAATCGCTGACTTGCCGCGCTTTCGCTTCCTGGTAAAGCAGCAGATCCTGCCGATTGTCGCGCAGCTCCTGAAAACCTTTGCGCACTTCGTCCACTTCTAAAGAATTGATCCATAGGCGCTGAATCTTTTTTCCTTTAGCCCCTGTCTGGTAATAAATGCTGTAAAAAATATTCGAACCTTCTCTGTCCACATCACACGCATTGATGACAGTATCCGTCTGGTGAATCAGCCGTTTGATCACTCCGAACTGCTTCGCTTTTCCTCTCGCGACTTGAAACTGGTAGGTTTCCGGGAGGATTGGCAAGGCTGCGAGCGACCATTTCCCCCATTTTGGATCATAGGCTTTGGGTTCTTTCAATTCCACCAAATGCCCCATCCCCCAAGTAATAAAAGCCCCTTCCGGGAAAATCGGATTGGGGGCCATTTCGATATATCCTTCGTGCTTGGTTGTTTTGAATGCATCGGCATACGCTTTTGCCTGACTCGGTTTTTCAGCCACAATCACTGGTTTCATGCGTTTCTTCCTTTCAGTAACTTTCTTTCTTCCATTGTACTCTTTCAATAGAAGAAAGAAAAACGCGGACAGG
>DATHVY010000047.1:0-7655 GCA_035461045.1 Planococcus sp. (in: firmicutes) | reverse complement strand
CTTCACTTTTTGAAGCATCAGGCTCTGATCCATATAAACGCTCCTCTCGAATAAAAGCTTCCACTTTTTCCGGAACGAAGAAAGTCAGCGGACGTCCGTCAGCTGCGCGTTCCCTTAAAATCGTCGATGATAAGTGAATTTCAGGTGAATCGACCAATATTATTGGATGTCTGGTTGAACTGCTGAATCCAGCTCTTCCAATTCCCACGAAATTGACCAGACGGACAAGGTCATCAATGCGATGCCATTCATCCAATCCTTCAATCATGTCTCCGCCAATGATGAAGTAAAATTCGGTATCCTGTTCCAATTCGACAAGTTCTCTCATCGTCTCAAAAGTAAAAGAAACGCCGGTTTTTTTCAACTCGTGTTCCTCTATTCGGAATTGAGAATGAGATTCAATCGCCAGCTTGGTCATGTGCGCACGCTGATCTGCAGAAACATCGTTAACCGCTTTATGCGGAGCAATGGAATTCGGCATAAAGCGGACTTCGTCCAACGCCAGCGAATGAAAAGCTTCGTTCGCCATGATCAAATGTCCGATATGAGGCGGATTGAATGTCCCGCCCAATATCCCGACTTTTCTCATCTCTTCACCGGAAGCTGGATCTTTTTGTTGTTGACAGATTGCTTGTACAGTACGACGGTCAAGCCGATCAACTGAACAAGTTCAGCACCGGTTCCTTTAGCCAACTGCTCTGCAACTTCATTTTTATCATCTTCGTTGTTCTGAAGAATGCTAACTTTCAATAATTCTCGCTTTTCCAGCGCTTCTTCGATCTGGCGCAGCATGGTTTCGCTGACCCCGCCTTTTCCTACTTGAAAAATCGGGTCTAAATGATGTGCTTCGCTTCTTAAAAAGCGTTTTTGTTTACCTGTTAACATAATTGCCTCCTAATTTGTCCGTGATTAATGCGATCATTCGTTCTGTGTTCGGGGTGACGCCTGTCCACTTTTCAAACGCTATCGCGCCTTGATAGACGAACATGCCGACTCCGTTCATAATGGTACAGCCTTTTTCTTCTGCTTGCAGGAGAAAAGGAGTTGTTAATGGATTGTAAATAATATCAGCGACAAAACTGTCCGGGCTCAGCTGGTTCAGCGAGATGGGCAATGAATCGTCTTTCGATAAACCGACCGACGTAGTTTGGATGATAATCTCAAATTTTGCGAGCATTTCTTCCGCTTCAGAAAGTTCCTTGGCAACACTGCCGGTTTCTTCCGCAAGCTCGTGCGCTTTTTGAAAGGTTCGGTTGCAGATTGTGATGTCGACAAACCCAGCACGTTTCATGGCAAAAGCGATGCCTCTGGCGGCTCCGCCAGCGCCGATGATGAGCGTTTTTGCTGCCAAATCGGGTTCGCGATCGGTTAACGACCGGACAAACCCTTCACCGTCTGTATTATGTCCGATAAAGGAAGAGCCTTCCCGCACAATGGTATTGACGGCGTTCATTATTGAAGCCGTTTCGTCCAACCCGTCGAGAAAGGGAATCACCTTTTGTTTATGGGGCAGCGTTACGTTCAGGCCGCTGATCCCCAATAGTTTCATTGCGTCAACCGAACGGTCCAGCTTGGCAGGTTCTACGTGCAGCGGAATATAAGCGGCATCGATTCCATGTTCGCGAAACCACGTATCGTGCATGAACGGAGACATTGAATGGGCAATGGGATCTCCGATCACCGCATACCATTTTTTCATCGGATCCCTCCTATATCAATGACGGCCGAAGCAACACTTCGACTCCTTTTGGAGCATAGGCGGCAACGACCACATTCTCATGCTGGACCGTTATCCAACCCAAGCCGGAAAACACAATATCCGTCTTGCTATCTTTTACCCGAAATTCATGGCGCACTAACGCTGGAAACTCGTCCTTATACTTCTCGGAAGGAGGTGCCAGCATTCCACCGAGATGCTGCTCGTAGAGGGCATCGGCGTTTTCCAGTTTGGTGCGATGAAGTTCTAAATCATTCGCAACATGAACAGTAAAGGAAGATCGTTCTCCTTTGATAAAATCAAAACGTGCAAGTCCACCGATAAACAGTGTCTGTTCGGCGTTCAACTGAAAGACACGCGGCTTGATTTCTCTTTTGGGCATGATTGACTTTAATTCGCTCGGGTGAATAAAATGAGCCAATTGATGGTGATTGATAATTCCCGGTGTGTCATAAAGAGAGCGTTTATCATCCAGCGGAATTTCAATCATATCCAGAGTGGTTCCTGGAAAATGGGATGTGGTAATCAAATCCGGTTGTCCGGTCGCTTGTTTGATAATTCTGTTGATGAAGGTGGATTTGCCGACATTCGTACTGCCGACCACATAAACATCCTGACCCTTCCGATATTTGTCAATCGCTTCCATCGCTTCCGTGACACCGGTTCCTTTATGAGCGCTGACAGTAATCACGTCAATCGGCTTCAAGCCCAGCTTGTTCGCTTCCTGTCTCATCCATTTCACCAATTTATGCTGCTTAACGGATTTAGGCAGCAAGTCCGCTTTGTTGGCAATCAATAAAATGTCATTGTTCCCGACAAATCTGTGAAGTCCTGGCAGCCAGCTTCCATTAAAATCAAAAATGTCGACAATTTTAACGATGAGCCCTTTGCGTTCTCCCAGCCCGTTTAAGATTTTCAAAAAATCATCATCGGTAAGAGCCACCGGCTGAAGTTCATTGTAATTTTTCAAGCGGAAGCAGCGCTGACAGATTATTTCTTCTTTTTCTAATGAAGATGGGGGTGCATAACCGGCTTCACCGGGACGATCCGTTTGGATCTGCATTCCACATCCTATGCAATTCGGCATTTCTATCACTTTTCTTCCTCCCACGTCAAATGTCCTTTTTCTTTCAATCTCTTCATAATCCTTCTTTCCACCAATCGATTAAAGCGCGTGAAAAAACCATCTGACTTGGCTACCGGAAGAACAAGGATCGTATGCATCTTATTGCGATTGCCGCCAAAGATATCGGTCAACATTTGGTCGCCGATGACCACTACCTGCTCACGGTTCACATCCATGAGAGCAAGGGCTTTTCTGAACGCCCGTCCCATCGGCTTGCGTGCCTGATAGATGAATGGAATTCCAAGCGGATCGGAAAAGGATTTTACTCTTAACTGATTGTTATTGGAAACGATGACCACCTGGATGCCAGCAAGCTTCATCGAAGCCAGCCATTCGATCAGCATTGGAGTGGCTTCCGGCCGATCCCATTCCACTAACGTGTTGTCCAAATCCGTTATAATTCCACGAATCCCTTTTTCCAATAAAGATTCCGGTGTGATATCGAAAACTTTGTTGACATATTGGCTAGGTATAAACTTTTGATACATCTGATCCCAACTCCTGTTTTTTCGAACTTAATGCTACTGATTATAACATATTTGCAAGGGCTTCTCCCATCTTTACAGGTTGTCCGTCCCTCAGGCCTTCACAAAATTCGATCTGGTCTTTTTCAAAAAATAAAACGACGGTGGATCCGAAGCTGAAATACCCGACTTCCTCCCCTTTATGCCAATGTTCACTTAGATTGGTGAGTTCAATGGAGTTCACGAACATGGCGCCCACTTTTACTAAAAGCATCCGCCCGAAAGCCGTCTCCAATTCGGTGATCATCCGATAATTGCCGCTGATCGGAGATTTGCCATACATTAAGCCGCTCCTGTTGACCGGATAGGATTTTTTTCCCTGCACATATTGATTGACTACCTTACCGTCTACCGGACTGTGAATCCGATGATAATCGGCCGGAGATAAATATAATACCGCATATTTGCCGTTTGAGAAATGATCTGCCAAATCGGAATTGCCTAATAAATCAGCCAACGAGTATTGCTGGTTTTTGACAAGGAAATTCACGCCTTCATACAAATCTCCAAAGATTTCAATCTTCCCATCTACCGGCATCGTAACCGGTGTTTCTGCCAAAGGTCTGCTTTCCGGGGAAAGTTTTCGAGTGAAGAAATCATGAAGTGTGGGAAATGCGGATATTTGCTCGGTTACATCACCCGTTTCGATTTTATAGGTTTTAATATAATTCGGAATAATCCATCGGCTTGACTTTGACCTTGAAAAGTGTTTGAACAAAGCTGAAGTGACAGGACCATTAGTCAGTTCGATCGTTTTTTGATAAATCATTTTCTTCATTCTGTTCCCTCCGTTAGTTAAAAGTCTACCATTTTTTGTACATACACAGTATAATGGAATGAAGATGCAAAAAAAGGAGTGTCCTCCATTGATAATTAGTGAAAAAATGGATCACACTATTCGAAAATTAGGAGCCCAGACAGCCAATATTTTAACGATCGGAAACTTGGCTTTCGGTGGGGCAGCCTTGATGGCCGCTCTAAATGGAGCCTATAGTTTTAGTGTGCTGTTTATATTTATAGCCGCTTTTTTAGACCGTTTTGATGGAATTGTCGCCAGAAAGTTCAATCAAGAGTCCGACCTTGGAAAACAACTGGACTCCATGAGTGACATTATTTCTTTTGGGGTAGCGCCTGCTATCTTGATGTATCAACTGGTTCTTTCAGACTTCGGGATTGCCGGTATGGCTTTTACCGTCATTTATATCGCTAGTGGAGCTTTCCGCCTTGCGAGATTCAACATTTCGGATGCTAACGGATTCTTTACAGGCTTGCCGATTACGGCAGCCGGCACCATCATTACGCTGGCCTACTTCGGCTTTAATGTATTCCCGCCGGTCTTTTATATGTTCCTCATCCTGATCTGTTCATTATTGATGATCAGCACATTTACATTGCGAAAAGTATAAAAGTTGGAGCGTTTCATCGCTTCAACTTTTTTTAGTTGCCGGGAGAACAGAAAAAGCTGAAGCGTTCCATCGCTCCAGCTTTTTCTTATGTTTAACCGCCAAGCTTATTTTTTCAAAG
Source organism: Planococcus sp. (in: firmicutes) (assembly GCA_035461045.1). Classification (GTDB taxonomy): domain Bacteria; phylum Bacillota; class Bacilli; order Bacillales_A; family Planococcaceae; genus Planococcus. The sequence goes on along the minus strand of DATHVY010000047.1, from coordinate 2,764 downwards.
CAATCTTTTTGACCATATTCAAAACAATCTGCGTGGAATGTTTAGCGGCTACTGGGAGGAACTCTTCAAATGAGAGCGATGACTCTTTACCAGCAATATCCGACAATGCACGAACCACGACAAATGGTGTTCCGAACTGGTAACAGACCTGGGCGACCGCAGCTGCTTCCATTTCCGAAGCTTTCATCCCCGGGAAATAACGGCGAACTTGTTCAACCCGTGCAGGATCATTCATAAAAGAATCTCCTGTGGCGATCAGTCCCACCGCATACGGGTGCTCAGCAATTTCAACTACCGCTTGAACAGCCATGTCGATCAACTCCTGATCAGCTGCAAAAGCTGCCGGCAATTGAGGAACTTGACCCATTTCATAGCCGAACACTGTGACATCCACATCATGATGGCGAACTTCATCCGAAATGACAATTGCGCCCACTTCCAATTCGCTGTCAAACCCACCTGCAGAGCCTGTGTTGATGATCAAATCCGGTTGGAAATGGTGCAAAAGAATCGTTGTGGACATCGCAGCATTTACTTTACCGATGCCGCTTTTCAACAGAATCACCTGCTGCCCTTGATATGTACCTGTGGTGAATTCGCAATTTGCAATCACGACAGTTTCAGGCTGCTCAATTCCGCCTCTCAGTTCCTCTACTTCTTCTTCCATCGCTCCGATAATTCCGATTTTCATTTCCATCGTCCTCCCGTGAATAATTTGACTAAAAAAAGACGCCCCTTCTTCAGTAGGCGCCTTCCAATGTTTTCAGTACATCCATCTTAACCGGTTTCCAGCCTTCGCCGTCCACCCATTCCAGATGCACACGATATTTTTCGGACTTGTCTTTGGAAGTCACAGTTCCGATTGATTTTTGCGGGCCGCCGCCGTTTTGAATCATCATGACGTACATTTCATTTTCACCCAGCCCGGTGGCATATGAGATTGCGCCCACTTTTTCTTTCCAATCCACAGAACTTTGATCGTATGCTGATACATGATTGCCGGATTGTGAAGTTCCGATTGGCTCCCAGCTTGTATTAATCACCGTCTCTTCAACAATCGGATCATTCGACTCTTCTCTGGTAATGGTGCCGCCTACAGTGACAGATCCTTCTTCGGTCTGTTCCTCTGTTTCTTCAGACTCCGCTTCAGCACCGGCCTGCTCTTCTTCAGCCGTATTTTCTTCAGTGTCAGTTGTTTCCTCAGTTGCATCTTCTTCATCGGTTGCTGCCTCTTCACTATCGCTAGCTTCCGCATCTTCCGTATCGGAAGCGATTCTGACAGATTCCGGTTGCTGTGTGTCCTGGCTGTTTTGATCCATGAATATAAAAGCTCCTGTAATTAAAATCAGCGTAAACACAAGACCGATCATCACATTCAGAACAGAATTCGACCGGGTTTTGCTTTTTTTCTTCAACCGAGAAGGATAACGCTTATCTTCGTTGGTCATTCAAAATGCCTCCTCTTTCAATCATTTTACCATTGGCTCGTGTTACAAATTTGACGAAGAGACAAAAAGAATGTTTCATTTTGGGATGCAAATGATGAAAAACAGCCATTCCCGAAAAGAATGGCTGTCCGGATTACGTAATTGAGACGATTTTAATTTCCATTTCCCCGCCCGGAGTCAGTACTTTTACATTCTCTCCAATCGTGCGGCCAATCATGCTTTTCGCGATTGGTGAATCATTGGAAATACGGCCTTCCAATGGATCTGCTTCAGCAGATCCTACGATTGTGTATGCTTCTTCGTCACCGTCAGGAACTTCGACGAATGTTACAGTTGTTCCCAAACGTACCACATCTTTGTTCTCACCATTTGCTTCTATTATGACAGCATTGCGAATCATCGATTCCAAAGTTGAAATACGTCCTTCTACGAATGCCTGATCTTCTTTTGCGGAGTCATACTCTGCATTCTCAGATAAATCACCGAAATCACGGGCGATTTTAATCCGTTCTACCACTTCTTTACGTTTAATTGTTTTCAGGAAGTCCAGTTCATCTTCTAATTTCTGCTTTCCTGCAGCTGTCATTGGAAATTGTTTTTCGCTCGCCATTGATCCCCACTCCTTCAACTGCTGACACAGGATGGTTTAACCATCTGTCAGTCTCGTATCATCATATTATAAATTACCATTCTATTCAAGAATTGTTTTAATTTTTGTAACCATCAGATCTATTGCTACTTCATTTTGTCCGCCTTCAGGTATGATCACATCCGCATAGCGTTTTGTCGGTTCAATAAATTGATTGTGCATCGGGCGCACTACGGTTAAATACTGATCCATCACCGAATCGATTGTCCGTCCGCGCTCGTTGATGTCTCTGAGCAAGCGGCGGATGATCCGCAAATCCGCATCTGTATCCACGAAAAGTTTTATGTCCATTAAATTGCGAAGCCGGACATCTTCGAGGACCAGAATTCCTTCTATGATAATAACATCCTTTGGTTCGATCCGGATGGTTTCGTCCGAGCGATTATGCACTGCGTAATTATAAACAGGCTTTTCTATCGGCTGGCGCTCTAGCAGCTTGTTTACATGATCGATCAGCAACGTGGTATCGAAAGCCAAAGGGTGATCATAATTTGTTGCAAGCCGTTCTTCGAAAGCCAGGTCGCTTTGATCCTTGTAATAATAATCCTGTTCAATCACAACCACAGAGTGTTCCTTGAATACTTCGTAAATGGAATTTGTCACGCTCGTTTTTCCTGAGCCTGAACCACCTGCAATCCCAATCACTACCGGACGATTTTTTGTCATT
>DATHVY010000046.1:0-2668 GCA_035461045.1 Planococcus sp. (in: firmicutes) | reverse complement strand
AATTCGTTATACCCTATATTTTCAGTTGGTTGGCCACTATTATTAAATGTCCCCAAAATACCGATAATAACAAGGAAAATCAATAAATAAAATATGGTGTATCGAAATATCCGATTCATCCCGAGCCTCCTCACAAAGTTTTCCAAAAACTATACTAAATACTAACATAGGAACATTTAAGCTCACAATGATAAGCCTTCAAACATCAAGTTAAAATAAGAGGGTGTGAACTTCCTTTGACTATTCCTCTTCGCCGCTATAGACAGACGGTTTCAATACACCGATATATGGGAGGTTGCGGTATTTTTCTGCATAGTCCAAACCGTACCCAACTACAAACGCATCCGGCACTTCAAAGCCGATGTAATCCGCTTTCAAATCTACTTTCCTGCCTGATGGCTTGTCGAGCAATGTAACGATTTTAATTGAATTGGCCTTGCGGTATTTGAATAGGTCCACCAAATAGCTGAGTGTCAGCCCGCTGTCGATAATGTCTTCAATGATTAAAAGGTCGCGGCCCTCAACACTGGCATTCAAATCTTTGATGATTTTGACTTCTCCGGAAGAGACCGTCGCATTGCCATAGCTGGATACATCCATGAAGTCCATTTCAATATAGCCGTCAATACGTTTCATAAGGTCTCCCATAAATGGCATCGCACCTTTCAAGACGCCGATGGCCAATGGATATTTGCCTTCATAATCCTTTGTCAGTACTTCTCCCAGTTCGCGGGCTTTTTTTTGCAGTAATTCTTCCGATATCAATACTTCTTTGATGTCTTTTTGTAGCATGGTGGACCTCCTATAATTCGCTATTTGCATTCTTCACGCGACGCTCATACAAAACCCAATTATCCCCTTCACGTATATTCCGGCTTAGGAGTTTTGAGGGACGCAACCCAGGAATATGAAGGATTTTACCCCTTTCCATTAAGATGACCGGCCAGTCCGCCCGTTTTTCCAGGGGAACTTTTTCATCGATCATCAGGCGCGCCACTTTTTTCGACTGGTCCATGCCCGCAAGCTGGATCCGATCTCCTGGCTCTCGCCCTCTAAAGACAAGCTCCGGATCTGCGGGTGAAGAGAAATACCAACAAATGGCATCGGGTTCCGATATCGCCCGCTTCAATGGAGCCGCTTTATAATAAAACCCATTTATTGGGGCGGACCACTTCTCAGTGATGGATCCCGCTTTTTGGCATTCGACTTCTTTCGTCGAATCCTTGCTGAAAAAGACGTCGTCATATTGACGGACCATCCTGTAATCCTGTGGTAAATGTAAAAAAACAGTACCGGATGAACGCTGCATCAATTCCTGCACTTGTTCAGCCAACTGTTTCGTTATTGGTACCTGCTTGTCATTATACAGATAGTTTAATAGTAGTAGAACCATTCTCTTTTGTAAAGCTGGCGCTTCATTTCTAAAACCCTTTGCACTTAAGGCAACGCCACTTTTTTCCGAGCTTATGAGACTCTGCAGTTTTTGCTCTGCCAATTCCTTCAAAAACTGGTGATCTTCCCTGATTTCTTCGGCCAGTTCAACAAAATGTCCGGAAACTGCAGGACTTTCTTTTTTCAGCAGAGGAAGAATGGTTTGGCGAACGCGGTTTCTTGTATAAATCTGTTCTTCGTTGCTTGAGTCTTCCCGGTAACGGATTCCTTCCGTTGAGGCATATTCCAAGATTTCATCTTTTGTCACCGCCAGTTGAGGACGTATCAGCCTGCCGATTCCGAACGGGCGGGCGGCCGCCATCCCGAAAGCCCCCGTTTGCAAAGTACCTCTCATTCCTGTCATGAGGATTGTCTCCAGCTGATCGTCCGCGTGATGGGCGGTCACCACACTTGAAAAGCCTTCCAATACCATAGTTTCTTCCAGGAAAGCATATCGCTCTCTTCTGCAAAGCTGTTGTTTATTGCCGCCTTCGGCTTGAAGCAGCTCGGGGATCGGGATATCACGGCTGAAGCAGGGTATCTCCAAATGATTGCATTGCTGTTCCGTGAAACGGCGGTCCTCCAGTGATTCATTGTTACGCAGCATATGATTGACATGAGCGGCTGCTAGCGAAATCCCCAAAATATTTCGGTGCGAATTCAGAAAATGCAGCAGCACCATCGAATCAATGCCTCCGGAACAAGCAAGCAGCACCCGATCACCTGGTGCAAACAACCGATGTTTCCTAATGTAGTCAATAAGCTTTTGCTGAAATGCTTTCATTGGTCTCACCTTTCAGAACTGCGCGGAATACCGCCAACCGTCATCCAATCAAAAATATTTCAGAAATCCGATTGACACCGCTGCGGTTCGATAGTATGATTTGAAATGTTCGTTTAAACAAGGCGGCGTAGCTCAGCTGGCTAGAGCGTACGGTTCATACCCGTGAGGTCGGGGGTTCGATCCCCTCTGCCGCCATTATAGTTTCATCAAAAACAGTACTCCAGTGGGGGTGCTGTTTTTTTATTTGGCTAAAATAAAAAGGAAATGGTAAAAAAAAAAACGCTTCCCTGTTGAGAAGCGTTTCAATTTAATTTGTTAAGCTGTATTGAAGCATTTTCCTATGCTATTAAAACAGCTAGCAAGTTAGCCTCTTTTTGCACCGCGGCCACCGCGTTTAGATTCTGTAGCGCGCTTCAGCGATGTCATATTCTCTTCGCTTTCTTTCAAGAACTT
>DATHVY010000045.1:0-2539 GCA_035461045.1 Planococcus sp. (in: firmicutes) | reverse complement strand
AACGAATACTTCACTGACAACCAGGTTGTTCAGATCCATTTCGTAGTTGTGTTCAGCGTTAGCTGCTGCAGATTTCAATAACTTCTCAACAACAATCGATGATGATTTTTGAGTGTGTTGTAAAATCGCAACGGCTTCGCCGATTTGCTTGCCTCGAATTAAATCTACTACTAAACGGACTTTACGAGGAGCAATACGGACTGTTCTAGCGACAGCTTTTGCTTGCATGGGGAAATCCTCCTCTCAATTAACGTCTTGTTTTCTTATCGTCTGCACCATGGCTAGCGTATTTGCGTGTTGGTGCAAATTCTCCTAGTTTATGGCCTACCATGTCTTCTGTCACGTATACAGGAATGTGCTTACGTCCATCATATACCGCGATTGTTTGTCCGATGAATGTCGGGAAAATTGTAGAACGGCGAGACCAAGTTTTGATCACTTGTTTTTTCTCTGAGTCCTTTTGTGCTTCAACTTTTTTCAAAAGATGATCATCAGCAAAAGGTCCTTTTTTCAAGCTGCGGCCCATTTGGGATCCTCCCTTCGTGATTGCACCACGGCTCTGTTGTTGAACCGTAGCGTAATCCAATTATTTTTTACGACGACGCACGATGAACTTGTCTGACTTGTTCGTTTTCTTGCGCGTTTTATATCCAAGAGTTGGTTTGCCCCATGGAGACATTGGTGATTTACGTCCGATTGGCGAGCGTCCTTCACCACCACCGTGTGGGTGATCGTTCGGGTTCATTACAGATCCGCGGACTGTTGGGCGATTGCCCTTCCAGCGGTTACGGCCTGCTTTACCAATGTTGATCAATTCGTGCTGCTCGTTTCCTACTGCACCGATTGTTGCGCGGCAAGTAGCAAGGATCATGCGAACTTCGCCTGATTGCAGACGAACTGTTACGTATTTACCTTCTTTACCAAGCACCTGAGCTGAAGTTCCTGCAGAACGAACCAATTGTCCGCCGCCGCCTGGCTTCAATTCGATGTTATGGATTGTCGAACCCATCGGGATCAAAGACAATTCCATAGCGTTACCTGGTTTAAAGTCAGCTTCTGGCCCTGACATAAGTTGAGTTCCAACGACTACTCCTTTAGGAGCAAGGATGTAACGTTTTTCTCCATCAGCATAATGAATCAATGCGATGTTTGCCGAACGGTTCGGATCGTACTCGATTGTAGCAACGCGACCTGGAATGCCGTCTTTGTTACGTTTGAAATCGATCACACGATATTGGCGTTTATGTCCACCACCGTGATGGCGTACAGTGATCTTACCTTGGTTATTACGGCCGCCTTTGCGCTTAACTGGTCGTAAAAGCGATTTTTCAGGCTTGTTCGTAGTGATTTCAGCGAAATCTGAACTCGTCATGTTACGACGACCGTTAGTGGTAGGTTTGTATTTTCTAATCCCCACGTTGTTTCCCTCCTTCTTTAATTAGTTCCTATCAGAACTTAAGTAAATTAAATTTCGAATAACTCGATTTCTTTTGAGTCAGCAGTCAATTTAACAATCGCTTTGCGGCGCTTGTTTGTGTATCCTGCGTGTTTACCCATGCGTTTGAATTTACCTTTGTAGTTCATGATGTTGACTTTCTCAACCTTCACACCAAAGATTTCTTGAACCGCTTGTTTAACTTGTGTTTTGTTTGCGCGAGTGTCCACTTCAAAAGTGTACTTTTTATCTGCCATTACTTCAGAAGAACGCTCAGTAATGACCGGACGCTTTAAAATATCACGTGCTTCCATTAACTAAGCACCTCCTCAATTTTCTCAATTGCTGCTTTTGTCATGACGATTTTGTCATGTCCAAGTAAATCCAAAACGTTGATGCCCTCTGCTGTTACGACTGTCATTCCTTTGATGTTGCGCGCGGACAATGCCACGTTCTCATTCATGTCAGCTGTTACGAACAAAGCTTTTTTGCCAATTGAAAGGTCTTGCACTAATTTAGTGAAGCTCTTTGTTTTCGGTGCATCGAATGCTAAGCCTTCAAGTACCATTAGGTTTTCTCCTGCAACTGTCGATGACAATGCAGAACGAAGTGCTAAACGGCGAACTTTTTTCGGCAATTTGTAGCTGTAGCTGCGTGGCGTTGGTCCGAAGACAACTCCGCCTCCGCGCCATTGTGGTGAACGGATCGAACCTTGACGGGCACGTCCAGTTCCTTTTTGACGCCATGGCTTTCTTCCGCCACCGGCTACTTCAGAACGGTTTTTTACTTTATGGTTACCTTGACGAAGTGAAGCGCGTTGAGACACTACTGCATCAAATAGCACTGCTTCGTTTGGTACGATACCGAATACATGGTCGTTCAATTCGATGTCGCCAACTTGTGAACCTGTTTGATTTAATAAAGCTACTTTCGGCATTCCTGTTTCCTCCTTTCTAAAAAAATTTATTATTTCGCTTTAATAGCCGATTTTACTCGAACTAATGATTTGCGAGAACCAGGAACATTACCCTTAATAAGAAGCAAGTTGCGATCCGTATCCACTTTCACGATGTGAAGGTTTTGGATAGTGATGATCGTGCCACC
>DATHVY010000044.1:0-2077 GCA_035461045.1 Planococcus sp. (in: firmicutes) | reverse complement strand
CCCGTGTTCCAGACGCGGGCGAAATAAATGTCCTGCTTCCGGTCGAATAACTGAAATTCGATACAGGGGATGTGTTCAACCGTGCGCTCGATGCAGCTGGCAACTTCTGTGACAAGAATCTGCAAGCCTTGTTCATCGGTCTCTTGCGTTTCTTTGGCCAAAAGCTGGTGGATGCGATCCTTTTTCACTTTTTCTTTGACAGCGTATCGATAAGGCTCAAGCGATGCACCATTTGCTGGAAGTTCATTTTCTGACGCCATAAGGTACTCATCATGAACAGCGCTGAAGGAAACTAGCGCCTGGTCTGCTTTCATCTCTTCTTCAAAAATGCCTTTCTCGAGGTATTCGTACCCTTTCGCCGTGAGCTGATAGCCCTTCTTCCCCGACTGAATCAGTTTCGTGCGTTGCATTTTGTCGATTAGGTCACTGATAAACAGCTCTTCGACAAACAGCATGTCAGCCAAAGTGGCGGCGCGGCGAATTTCGGTTTCCTGAAACGCGAACAGCAGCATCTTCATCAAGATGTCCATCTTGAGGCGCTTGACCCGGTCAAACTTCACGTCATAAGAAATGACCGGCAACCCCCAAACCTGTTCGTTCAAAACCGATACGTCCAGGTTCGATGTTAAATTTGACCGCAACTCGCTTCGTAGTTGCTCCATCCGCTCACCCCCTCTGCAGCACTTTCAAGCCATTTTTCGCTTTGACGACTCCCAGCACATGCCGGTACATTCGTTTTGTTTCTTCTTTTTTCGCACGTTTCGTAAACATGTCTGAACTGCCAATCAACACCAATAATTGCTTGGCTCGCGACAATGCCACGTTCAGCCGGCGGTAATCTTTTGCGAATCCGATATCGCCGTGCGTGTTTTGGTTGTTGCGCACCATGCTGAGCAGAATGATTTCCATTTCGCTTCCTTGGAACCGGTCGACGGTGCCTGTCCGGATCGTCAAATGCGGCAACCGCAGCTCCTGATCGATCATGCGCTGCAGGCGCTTGACCTGTTCGCCGTAGAATGAGATGACGCCGACTGTTTTCAGCTCGTCCTTCTCCATTCGTCCCGCCTCTTTCGCTTCCCCGACAGCATCATTCAACTCGACCAGTAACCGGCTGATTTCCTTGAGTTCCGAGGGATTGAACAAGCTTTTGCCGCCACTCATGCGTTCTTCAAAATACGTCGGTTCATTCGGCAAATCAAGCCACATCAAGTGATTTTCGCGTTTCACAGAAATTGAATCTAAGAAGTGATCACGTTCCCGGTCCGAATCTGCCAATCCGCATTGCAACTGGTCGTTTTCCAGCTTGTAAAACGGCGAGATTGTTTCCATAATGTCTTCGTGCATCCGGTATTGAATGGCGAGCATCGTCTTGTTCGCCGCTGGCAAGTTTTTATACAAACGTTCAAACAATGACTCCTCCAACAGCTTTTCGAGTTCGCGCTTTTCTTCAAAGCCGCTGTTTTCCTCCATCATTGCCTCGAGCGTTTCTTCCAGCGTGTCGTTGCCGAGCAGCGGCGGCAATTGATGATGGTCCCCGACGAGGATAATTTTCTTACCTTTCAGCATCGGCAGCAACAATTCCGGCGGCGTCGCTTTCGACACTTCGTCGATGATCACCACGTCAAACTCCGGATAGTTGTCGACAAAATCCTTGCGCGCTGACGCCACACACGTCGTCCCGATGACATTGGCGTGCTTGATGTACAATTTGCGGATTTCGTCCAAATCGTGGTCGTTGGCCGATTCCAATAACCCCAGCCACTTCCTCTGGACCAACTGCAATAAAGGCAGGTTCTTCTGTTCCTGCTTGAGTGATTCTTTCGTGAAAGAAAGACTGGCGATTTCTTTCGCCGTTTTTTCATATTCCGCTTCGGGATTCGAGGAAAGGATTTTATCCAATAAATCTCGTTCTTCCTCTTTAATTGCTAGATGCTCCTGCAATTGCTCGATTTCTGCGATGGAATTCGTTATTTTCGCTCCGATGATGTCACGCGCTTCGATGTCTTCCGCCTGTTCCGCTCTCTGCTGTTCCAGGCGCTGTCCGGCTTGTTTGAACGACTCTTTCAGCTTTTCAAGT
>DATHVY010000043.1:0-2089 GCA_035461045.1 Planococcus sp. (in: firmicutes) | reverse complement strand
CACCAATCAAACTATCCAGCAAGATAAAAACCGCCGAAATATATTCGTCCTCATTGTCTGCTGATAAGCCTTTTGCATAGATCGTCAGATCAAAAAGACCGTTGTCTTCCGCTGTAAAGTAAAGATCATCCTTTGAAACCTCAACATCACCAAAAGTGACAGCAAACTCCCCTTCATTCGGCTGGCGGAACGGGATGATGACAAACCCCTCCAACTCAGGGGCCTTATCCACCAAGTCCAGGACATCATCAAATGCCTCGACCATTCCGTCCGCGCTGATGATGAACTCCCGCTTGCCTTCCAACAAGTCATAACTGAACTCACAAGCCAAATGCTTGTTCACTTTTTGCAGCCGTTTGTATAGTTCATTCATCGCCTTTTCCCGCTTGGCTTCAGCCAGCTCAAAATACACCTGTTCATTGTTGCTGAACCATTCCCAAAATGCCTCAAACTTATTCTTGCGCCCCTTCAACCAACCCATTATCCATTCCCCTTTAAAAAGATTCAGTTTCTTCTCTTATCATAAAGAGAATACTTAGTTTTTTCTACAGGCAAAATACAACCGGATTTTATTTAACTAAATTTTATTATTTATACTTCATGTTTGATAAATTTATATAACGGAAATTGTATGAGTATCAAATATATTAACAAGGAGGTTTTCCTTATGACCAACGAACACAAAGTTCATGATCATCATGACCACCAGCATAATCTCAACTGCGGCCACACAAAGATAAAACACGGGGATCATATCGATTATGTGCATAACGGCCATCTTCATCATGAACACAAGGGCCACTGGGATGAATGCAAAATTGCAGTTTCCGAAATGAACCCGGATATCTGCGAACCGATGAATTGCGGATGTAAGCATGACAGCGACTGCGGCCACGAACAGGTTCCACACGGCGACCACGTGGATTATTTGGTGAATGGACGTCTTCACCATGTTCATAACGGCCATTGTGACGACCACGGCCCTGTTGAATTGGTTACTGTAAAATAGGCATCTCAAAACACCCATCAGGCAAGCTTTCTGATGGGTGTTTTCATTGAAAAAAATTGGATGGAACTGACCAGCATCCATAGCTGAAGCGCACCGATGTTGAGTCTTTCAACCAGCCCGAAATAAGGCAATTGATTGGCAAAGAATACGGCCGCGATCCCCCCGAAGATGAGAATGAGAATGCCCGTGGCCACCGAATAGTTTCCATACTTCCGAAACCCATCGATCCTCCTCATTCCGATCCCCACCAGAATCGGTGCTGCGATGGTCAGCGGGATAATGAGAGCCGTTACCACAAGGTGCATCACGCCCCTAAACGTGACGGGGCCCCCGGGCAAATCTTGCGGAAACAGATTATATGTGATCGAAAGCAAGAACATCGCAAGAAGAAGCATCATTCCGATTCGGGAAATTTTGGGGGCAAAGCCTTTTATATAAATATAGGCACTTACAGCAAAAATAATCGTCAGAATCCCGTACAAAATAGTCATGCCAGTCAATAAGAAGCGATCCGGCGCTCCCAGTGCCGTCAAGTCACTGATCGGTTGATGCAGATGGCTGTACCCCTCCCACAGCATCCCCCCGACCCACACATGCATTACATAAATCACCTCAGCAAATGCACCAAAGATTGTCAGTTTCTGCGCCACACCGATTCCCCCTCCCTAAGAAGAATTCCAGTTCCGTAAAACAACTATCTATTAACCACATTATCCAACGTTTGATTGGATTTGGGAATCGATAAGCTGTTTTTCGCGGCAGGAAAAAGTCTTCCAATTCAGACAATGAATGATACACTGAGAAAAAGATGTTAGGAGGATGCGCGATGGAGACAGATCAATTGATTCTCAGCACAAAATGGCAAGGGGATTTTGTTTTTTCAGCCGTCGGCCAAGGCGGACATTCGCTGACGATGGATGCACATCAAGGCGTAGGAAACGATCAAGGATTATTGCCCATGCAGGCTTTGCTCGGTTCGCTAGCCGGTTGTGTCGGAATGGATGTCATCATGATTTTGCGCTCGAAGATGGAAAGCATTCGTTCCATGGAAATCGTCACTGAAGGTGAAAAACGGCGGAA
>DATHVY010000042.1:0-11784 GCA_035461045.1 Planococcus sp. (in: firmicutes) | reverse complement strand
TGTATCCGTAGTGGAGTTGTCCAATTACCTGGCCGGCAAATCCGATGAGGATCCATACCAAAACCCTCACGTTAGATCACGTTTATACCCGGAGCTTCAACGCTCGCAGTATATCTGCTTCTATCCGATGGACAAACGCCGCGACGGCGACGACAACTGGTACATGCTACCGATGGACGAGCGCAAAGACTTGATGCTGTCACACGGTAAGATCGGCCGCAGCTATGCAGGCAAAGTAAAACAGATCATTTCCGGCTCTGTCGGCTTTGATGATTACGAATGGGGCGTCACGCTTTTCGCAGACGACGTTCTTCAGTTTAAAAAATTGATCTACGAAATGCGCTTTGACGAAGTCAGCGCACGCTACGCCGAGTTCGGCTCATTCTACGTGGGTACTCGTGTGGATGCTGAACGTTTAGTGAAGTTTTTGGAAGTTTAATTGGGATGAAAGCCGCCTTTTCGGGCGGCTTTTTTTGATGAGATTTTATGGGCGGTGGAATTGAAGGGGTTAAAAGCGATTTTTTGATTGGAAATATTAAACATGTTTTTTACAAGCGCAACTAAATTGCTGATTTCCGCAACTAACGATGGAAAATAATAAACTTGTTTGTTACGACCAGAACACATTTTACATCACAAGTAATATTTCCCTGCAGTTCGGATTTTTTCCATTTATTTGGATTTACTGTCCGGAATTCGAAAATACTGTCCGGAACAACTGAAATACTGTCCGCATAATGAAATTACTGTCCGCTTCCCCTGAAATACTGTCCACACCAATTTTCCCATCAAAAAAAAGCTGCCCTGCAAGCGGACAGCTCTCTGAATCTTATAATGCTTTCGATGCGGCGATAATCAGCATAATCCAGCCTGCGATGAACGCCACGCCGCCGATTGGTGTGACGGCGCCAAGGATGCTGATGCCGGTCAGGCTTAAGACATATAAACTGCCTGAGAAAATGATGATTCCTGCAAGCATCAAGTAACCTGCCCAGTTTAATGAACCCAGGTGGCCGATCAGTGACGAACTCATGAGAATACCGACCACCATCAATCCGATGGCGTGGAACATTTGATATTGTACCGCTGTCTGCCAAGTTGCAAGATAGCGCTCTTCGACACGTCCTTCCAGCATATGTGCGCCAAAAGCGCCGAGTGCAACAGCTAACAGCGCGTTAATTGCGCCGGCGATAATAAAAAATTTCATGTTTTCTCTCCTTTAAAAATCAAATAACGACTCACCATTCGCGCCGTTTTCTTTCATTGGCTTTGCTTCAGTCGTAAGGGTCTGTGCCGGTTGAGGCTGTGCCACTGGAACCGCACGGAAATCTTCCCTTCGGCCTCCGTCATCGCTGAGCAGCAGATCGCATAGCGCTCGTATGGCTGCGACGGATTCACGCATTTTGGCTGGGTCTCCCTGTTTCGCCAAAGCCGTGTGTTTTTCTATTTCAGTCAGGATTCTCGATGTTTCAATCGCCATCTGGAAGCCCCCTTTCGTTCTTATCCTCGAATAGTTTACCATGATTCTGGCGCAGATTCAGTCCAAACAGAAATCGATCGGCTCTTCCCCGCGCTGCTGTAACATTTCGTTCACGTTTGAATACGGTTTGCTGCCGAAAAATCCCCGGTGCGCACTGAGTGGGCTTGGATGCGGCGCTTCGATGACGGCGTGACGCTCCAGGTCGATCAGCGCTTTCTTTTGCTGCGCAGGTTTTCCCCAAAGCACAAAAATGACGGGCCGGTCACGCTCGGATAGTTTGCGGATCACTTCGTCGGTGAAAAGTTCCCAGCCTTGATTGCGATGGGAATGCGCTTTTCCAGCACGGACCGTGAGCACCGTGTTCAGCATCATGACGCCCTGGTCCGCCCATTTCGTCAGTGTTCCGTCTTTTGGAACGGCGCAGCCCATATCGTCTTCCAATTCCTTGAACATGTTGCGGAGACTCGGTGGGTGCGGCACACCGGGACGGACCGAGAAACTCAGGCCATGCGCCTGGTTTGGCCCGTGATATGGATCCTGGCCGAGAATCACGACTTTGACATCCGTGAATGGCGTATGTTCAAAAGCGCTCCACAAGTCTTCTTTGGGCGGGTAGATCAATTCGCTGGCATATTCCTTCTTTAAAAACTCACGCAGCTTCACATAATAGGGTTTTTCAAACTCCGCTTCCATCACTTGCTGCCAATCATTTCCGAAAATTTGCTTCTGCATGCTGCCACTCCTCAGTCTTCAAATTGAACATCCACATCGTAATCCACCAACCGGAACATATCCCGGACTGAATTTGCAGCATTGGCTTGGGCCCTTTCCAAGACCCCTTGCCCTGCAGACTCTTCCATGATCAGCCGCTGGGCTTCTTCCGCGAGCTCAAAAGCTTCAGCCATATCTGCTCCCCTGCGGAATAAACCCTCATACGAATAAACTTCCACCTGATCCATGTAGATTTCAGCGCCGCCTAAAAAATCTGCAGGCGGCAACGTCAAAGTGGCGGTTCGATTTTCTTCATCCAACTCGATATCATCTGCTGTCACTTCGGAAAAATCAATACCTGCCCGAATGGATCCCGGAATGACTACAAGCAACTGGCGCTGCGTTCCCGGTAGATCCCATCCGATTTCCCGGCCAAAAACAGCATTGTCCTGCCTTTCGATGATGACCTTGGAATAAGCTTCTGCTGTCGTCAGTTCATTCATATCCTGGATCTGCTCCAAAAACGCGCCTTTGCTTTCAGTGAACGTACTGCCCTGCAGCGCCCAGAAAATACCGAGTGGCAAAGCGACCATCAAGCCAAGCAAGACGACTATAATCAGCAAAATGGCATTGCGCCAAACCCCGAGCATCACTTTCACGGTTTTCCAGAAACCGCTCTGGAATGGCTCTTCCTTCCTTTTCATTCCCTTTAATAAACGCTCTATTTCATCTAGTTTCGGATCATTCGACATCAGTCATCCCTCTTTCTGTTCTTTTTATAACCGCTCCATGATAGGATGAAATAAAGGGGCGATTGCAATGGCGGACTGGCGTGAAAAACTGAAAACCATCTCTTCCACCAAAGGCGACAGTGCACCTGAGGGCGCAAAGCGCGCAGGCATCGGCTGTCTTTCTTTGGTCATTGCTGTTGTTTCCATTTTAACATTCATCATCACAATCGGGCTCCTTTTTAGCGGCAGTTGGGTGATCGGGACTTTCGCCGCTATTTTTTGCGTCATAAGCGCCAGCACTGCGGTTCTTCTATTACTGCCACAAAAGGCAGAGGAATTGTAATACGCAAGAATTTTGTTAGAATGAGTGATAGCAAAGAATTCAGTTAAAGGAGTTTTATAGATGACACTTAAAAAAACATTAACCATTGCAGGATCGGATACTTCCGGTGGTGCTGGCATACAAGCAGATTTGAAAACTTTCCAGGAACACGGAACATATGGCATGAATGCGCTCACGGTCATCGTCACAATGGATCCGGACAACGGATGGAGCCACGGTATTCATCCGATTCCATTGGAAACGTTGGACGCTCAGTTAAAAACCGCTTTCTCAACCGGAATCGACGCATTGAAAACAGGGATGCTGCCAACCGTTGAAATCATCGAAATGGCCGGCAAAGCGATTGAAAAATCGGGTCTGAAAGACGTCGTCATCGATCCGGTTATGGCATGCAAAGGCGAAGACGAAGTGCTGTTTCCTGAAAATGTCGATGCCATGATCAAGTATCTCTTGCCGAACGCCAAAGTCGTGACACCGAACCTCGTGGAAGCTGCTCAATTAGCGGGCATGGGCACACTTGAAACGGTCGAAGATCTGATGGCGGCAGCTGAGAAAATCCATGCACACGGAGCAAAATTTGTTGTCATCAAAGGCGGCAAACAGCTTAAGCACGAAAAAGCGGCTGATTTGTTGTTCGATGGCAAAAACCATCATTTGCTGACTGCTGAGAAAACGGATACGACCTATAACCACGGTGCCGGCTGTACATTCGCTGCTGCGATTACCGCAAATATCGCGAACGGCCAATCTGTCAAAGATGCCGTCTATAACGCAAAAGTCTTTGTTTCAGGCGCAATTGAGCACGGCTGGAAGCTGAACGAATATGTCGGCCCAGTGATGCACGGCGCTGCCAATAAATTCACAAAGCCGGAAGTTAAAGTAGTCGAACTCCAATAGGAAACCCAGGGAAGCCGCCTACGCGGCTTCTTTTTTTGCACTCGATTCGGATTGAAAGCACCGGAATCGCATTCTTCGGCAAAATTGCCTATACTTAAGGAATACGGCATTTCGAGGAGGGACATTATGGAATTAGTAGAAGTTAGTAGCCTTCAGGCTGAACTGGATGCTTTCGCAAACAAAGATGTCTACCTTCATCTGGAAACAACAAACGGTTCATACGCCACTCATTTCAATGAAGGATTTTTTAACGCAGGCGCTTTTATACGCAACGTGGTCATCAATTATGAGCTTGGCAAAGTCGTAGGTGACAGCCCGCACCGTGTTGGCTTGAAGCTGCCGCACGGCTGGGTTTACGCACAAGGCATCACGCATTACGAGCTGGACGAACAAGGCAGACTGCTGCTTGCCGGCCACGACGGAACAGGAAAACTGGCGGTCGCGCTTCAAATCAGCGAAACACCGTTCAGTTATTAAGGAGGGATTCGAGATGGTCATAGAAAAAGAACGTCACGTATTGGTAATCTTCCCTCATCCCGATGATGAAGCATTTGGTGTTTCAGGAACGATTTCCACTCATATCAAACAGGGCACGCCCGTTACATATGCTTGCTTGACTCTCGGTGAGATGGGGCGCAATCTAGGAAATCCGCCATTTGCAACTCGGGAATCTTTGCCCGTCATCCGGCGCAAGGAGCTTCTGGCTTCTGCGGAAGCGATGGGATTGACCGATTTGCGGATGATGGGTCTGCGTGATAAAACATTGGAGTTTGAAGACGATGAGAAATTGGTCGGGATGATGGCTGACTTGATTGACGAACTGAATCCATCGCTGGTCATCACTTTTTACCCGGATTATGCTGTGCACCCGGATCATGAGGCCACCGCACGGGCTGTTGTCCGTGCCATACGCCGCATGAAAGATCGTCCAAAGCTTCATTGCGTCGCTTTCGCGAATAACACGCTGGAAGAATTGGGCGAACCGGATATTGTTTACGATATCTCCGATGTGCGTGACCAGAAAATGGCATCGATGAAAGCTCATATATCCCAGACAGCCTGGATGTTGGAGGAAATGGAGCATCGCCTTGCAGAGGGACATCCCGAGACTGAAAACTGGCTGACGCGTGAACGCTTTTACGAATACCGCTGGCATGAGGATTTTGAATCTGAGTGAATAGATAACACCCCTTTTTTACAGTAAAAAAAGGGGTGTATTTTTATGCTCTATTCAGATAATATTAATATTAGTTGTGCGGGTGTTTTTCAAAGGGGAATGCCGTATAATTAGTTAAAAATATGTGTTTTCATACATAAAGAAAAGGGGAATATTATTGTGAAAAAGTTTTCTACTTCCACGTGGTTATTATTCTTAATTCCTTCATTTCTTGGGATCTTGCTGTTTTTGGTACCGGTCCCGGTGGACGGCGAATGGTTAGTTACCATTGCCATCCTTGCAAACTGGCTGGCAGATGCCATTGAAGGCTTTGTGCCATGGATCGTTCTCGCCATCCTATTGGTTGCAGCAATCGGTTCATTATTGAATGTTACGAAGAAAGTGGATGAAACAGCTCAAGTTCAATTCTTCGATAAATTATTCAATGTCAACCTTTTTTGGACAATCGTTCGGGTGCTGGCTGCTGTATTCGCCATTATGGTCCTGTTCGAAATCGGACCAGAAGCTGTTTGGAACGAATATACCGGCGGACTTCTTTTAGCTGGTGATGGTCTTCTATCCTTCCTGTTTACAATCTTCCTGTTCGCCGGATTATTATTGCCCCTTCTGATGAACTTCGGGCTTTTGGAATTCTTCGGAACAATTATGGCAAAAGTGATGCGTCCACTATTCCGCTTGCCGGGACGTTCTTCAATCGATGCTTTGGCATCATGGGTCGGCGATGGAACAATCGGTGTTCTTTTGACAAACAAGCAATACCAGGAAAATAAATACACACAACGTGAAGCTGCAATTATCGGGACTACCTTCTCGGTCGTTTCCATCACTTTCGCTATCGTTGTTATCCAGGAAATCGGACTGGCTTCTTATTTCCTTCCATATTATGGAACGGTCATTTTAACGGGTGTGATTTTGGCCCTGATCATGCCACGCATCTATCCATTGACGCGTAAACCGACCACTTTCATGGATGGGACTCCTCAAGAATCGCAAACTGAGGATGTTCCGGAAGGGCATAACGCCGCTTCGCACGGACTTGAAAATGCTTTGATGAAAGCCGATCGCAACAAATCACCAAGCAAATTCTTCATAGATGGCTTTAAAAACGTTCTTGATATGTGGATTGGCGTAGCACCGGTTGTTATGGCTTTCGGTACAATCGCTTTGATCCTGGCTGAATACACGGCCGTATTCACCGTTCTCGGTGCGCCGTTTGTGCCTTACTTGAACTTGCTCGGCATTCCGGAAGCTGCTGAAGCCGGACAGTTGATGGTTGTCGGATTCGCAGACATGTTCCTCCCGGCAATCCTGGGTTCAGGCATCGAATCTGAATTGACGCGGTTTGTCGTAGCAACCCTATCGGTCACACAGTTGATCTATCTTTCTGAGGTCGGTGGCGTGCTATTAGGTTCCAAGATTCCAGTCAACTTCCTGGACTTGGTCATCATCTTCCTTCTGCGTACAGTGATCGCATTGCCGATCATCGCTGGCGTAGCCCATATCTTATTTTAAATCCTAATGGAAATGCCCTCCGCCTAATTCAGCGGAGGGCATTTTTCAATTTAAATCAACACTAACTTTTTTTTTAGTTTCACCAGCATATCATCGGTCATGGCGTCCAAGTCATAGGAAGTTTTGAATCCCCATTCTTTTTTTGCAGCAGTTGGGTCGATGCTGTCAGGCCAGCTGTCTGCAATTGCTTGGCGAACAGGGTCCACATCATAGGACAGTTTGAAGTCCGGTATGTGCCTGCGGATAGATGCCGCAATTTCCTCCGGCTCAAAGCTCATGGCCGTGACATTGAAAGCGTTGCGGTGCTCCAATCTTTTCGGATCCGCCTCCATCAAGTCGACGATTGCCTGCAGTGCGTCCGGCATATACATCATGTCCATATAAGTGCCTTTGTCGATGTATGAAGTAAAGCTGCCGGTTTCCAGCGCTTTATAGTAAATGTCCACAGCATAATCTGTTGTGCCTCCGCCTGGCGGAGTCACATACGAGATCAATCCGGGAAAACGCACGCCTCGAGTATCAACGCCGAATCTTTGGAAATAATAATCGCACAGCAATTCGCCTGATACTTTATTGACGCCGTACATGGTGGTCGGGCGCTGCAACGTGTCTTGTGGCGTGTTTCTTTTAGGCGTGGATGGTCCGAATGCACCGATCGAACTTGGCGTGAAAAATTGCAGATCGAGTTCACGTGAAGTTTCCAGCGCATTGACAAGTCCGCCCATGTTCAAGTTCCAGGCAAGCAACGGTTTTTCTTCCGCTGTCGCTGAAAGAAGTGCTGCCATATGCATCATGGTGTCCGCACCGAAATCCTTCGCCATGTCATGCATTTTTTGAGCGTCCGTGACATCCAGTATATTGAACGGCCCGCTTTCATCTGTAGTGGGACGGATATCTGTAGCCAACACATTGTCCGCTCCATATTCATCGCGCAATTTCCCGACCAATTCCGAACCGATCTGCCCTAAAGCTCCTGTGACCATTATCTTTTTCATTTTCAGCACTCCTTTTAGCAAAAACATTTGTCCTTCTGAAAAACACATTTTATTCCAATTAAACACTGATGTGTGGGTCTTAGCTATTCGTCTATTATAAGTTGTTCTCTTTAAAAAGACAAATTTATTTTAAAGAGCCGACATCACAAATATTCTCCGGAGATTACGGATTTATTTCTTGATTGTCTTTAAGAATCGTTGTAAAGTAATTTGTAGCGCTTGGCGCTTTTCTTTTTGACTATAAAACCTAGTATTCCACTTAGTTTTATAGACAAGGCGATTCAAGCAAGACTAATATAGAAAAAGAGGCGATTGAAAAATGAAAAAAATGAGTATGATGTTTCTATTACTGCTCGCGGCGGTCCTATTGCTAGCGGCTTGTGGCCAAGATACAGAAGACACGGAACAGGATTCCGGGACTACCGGGGACGCTCCTGAAGAAACCGGGGATGACCTGTGGGCATCTGTTCAAGAAGAAGGCGTTTTGCGAGTCGGGACGGAAGGCACTTATCCCCCGTTCACATTCCATGACGATTCCAATGATTTGACTGGATTTGATGTTGAAATTGCAAGAGAAGTCGCAGATCGTTTAGGCGTCGAAGTGGAATTCATGGAAACGCAATGGGACGGCATGTTTGCCGGACTGGATTCCGGACGTTTTGACATGGTGGCAAACCAAGTCGGTATCCGCGAAGACCGCATTGAAAGCTATGATTTCTCCGATCCATACATTTCTTCAGTGGCTGTTCTCGTGACGGCTGAAGGCAATGAAGAAATTCAAAGCTTCGAGGATTTGGAAGGAAAAACTTCGGCCCAGTCGCTGACAAGCAACTTTGCGGATATCGCAACTTCATACGGTGCTGAACTTACGGGAGTTGAAGGCTTTAACCAGGCAATTGAATTGTTGAACTCCGGCCGTGTGGATGCGACTATCAACGATAACTTGACTGTGTTGGATTTCTTAAACCAGCGTCCTGACGCCAGTGTTCAAATCGTTGATGAAGCGGATGACGCTTCCCAAAGCGGATTGCTTTTCCGTAAAGACAGCGGCGCAATCGTCGATGAAGTCAATCAGGCTTTGGCGGATATGATCGAAGATGGCACGTACGACGAAATCTCGCAAAAATGGTTCGGCGAAAATGTACTTGAGTAGCATTTTTTCAGATCCCGTACGTATGCAAAGACTGTGGGATATTGCACAAACTTCGTTTCTTCCGTTACTGGAAGGAGCGATTCAATACACGATTCCTTTAACGTTGATTTCATTCACATTCGGGTTGATGCTGGCGGTTTTAACAGCATTGGCCCGCATCTCTACGATTAAGCCCTTGCAGATCATCGCCCGGATCTATGTCTCGATTATCCGCGGCACGCCGCTGCTCGTGCAGTTATCAATCCTGTTCTACGGATTGCCGACGATCGGCATCACGTTCGATCCGTTCCCGGCAGCCGTCATCGGATTCTCGCTGAACGTCGGCGCATACGCTTCGGAAGTCATCCGGGCGGCGATCCTGTCGATTCCAAAAGGCCAATGGGAAGCGGCCAATACAATCGGCATGTCCTACAGCCAGTCGTTGAAGCGCATCATCCTGCCACAGGCTTCGCGAGTTTCGATTCCGCCGTTGTCGAATACATTTATCAGTTTGGTGAAGGATACTTCTCTGGCTTCGTTCATTCTCGTCACGGAAATGTTCCGGCGGGCCCAGGAAATCGCGGCATTCAACTATGAGTTCCTGTTGCTCTACGCTCAGGCCGGCTTGTTGTATTGGATCATCTGCTTCCTGCTGTCCCTTGTGCAAGGCAGATTGGAGCACCGTTTTGACCGTTACGTATCGAAAGCCTAATGCAGTAAGGAGCATACTATGATTGCCATTCATGATTTACACAAAAAATTCGGGAACCTGGAAGTGTTGAAAGGCATTGACCTGACCGTCGAAAAAGGCCAGGCTGTGGTTGTCATCGGCCCATCTGGTTCCGGCAAAACAACATTTTTGCGGTGCTTGAATATATTGGAGACTCCCACTTCCGGCTCTGTCACAATCGACGAACAGACCGTCGACTTTTCCAAGCCCGTTTCCAAGCGCAAGATTGCAGCCTTCCGGAAACAGTCGGCGATGGTGTTCCAGCATTATAATTTATTCCCGCACATGACGGCGCTTGAAAATGTCATGGAAGGCCCGGTCACCGTCCAGAAGATCGACAAGCAATTGGCCCGCCAAAAAGCCGAGCAGCTGCTGATCAAAGTCGGTTTGGAGGAAAAAATGAACGAATACCCGTTCCAGCTTTCCGGCGGCCAGCAGCAGCGCGTCGGCATCGCCCGCGCACTTGCGCTCGAGCCGAAAGTGATGCTGTTCGACGAACCGACGTCCGCTCTGGATCCGGAGCTTGTCGGCGAAGTGCTGCAAGTCATGAAGGATCTTGCATTGGAAGGCATGACGATGGTCGTCGTCACGCATGAAATGCGTTTTGCCAAAGGCGTTGCGGACGAAGTGCTTTTCATGGACGCAGGCCGGATTATCGAACGCGGCACGCCGCAGGAGATTTTCAATCATCCGAAAGAAGCGCGGACGCAGCAATTCTTGAACCTGATTTCGAATACGGAAGACATATAGGAGCACGCTGCCTTTTGGGCAGCGTGTTTTTTTGTGGGTTCAGCGTAAAGAAAGTATTCTATTCGATTTGGAAAGTATTTTCATTCATTCAGAAAGTAAATCCATTTACTGGAATAAAATAGCGTGTTAATTTCAGTATTTTGGCTGTAGAATCGTATTTTTCGGATAACGGAGCGTATTTTGACAACATTGGAGCGTATTTCGCCGGCAACGGAGCGTATTTCGCCGACCACGGTGCGTATTCACAAAAAAACACGCCCAGCTGCCATCAGCCGGGCGTGTTTCAACAATTATTTAATTAATGACACCTAGTTCTTTTCCTACTTTTTCGTAAGTCGCGATCGCTTCGTCGAGTTGTGCTTTGGAATGGGCCGCAGTCGGCATGTTGCGGACGCGTCCGGTTCCTTTAGGCACGGTCGGGAAGACGATGGATTTGGCGTAGACGCCTTCTTCGAACAAACGCTTGGAGAATTGCTGCGTCAGTTTTTCTTCGCCGATGATGCAAGGCGTAATTGGCGTTTCGGATTCACCGATGTCGAAGCCGAGTTCTTTTAAGCCTTTTTTCAAGTAATCGCCGTTTTCCCAAACCTTGTCGTGAAGCTCGGTGGAATCGATGATCATTTGCAGGGCCGCAGTAGTTGCTGCCGTGTCACCCGGTGTCACGGCTGTCGAGAATAAGAACGGACGTGAACGGACTTTGAGCCAATCGATCAAGTTTTGCTTGCCGGCCACATAGCCGCCGACAACGCCGACTGCTTTGGAGAGCGTTCCCATCTGCATGTCGATGTCTTTTTCCAGACCGAAATGCTTGACCGTGCCTTTTCCTTTGCCGGTCACGCCTGATCCGTGCGCGTCATCGACGTAGGTAATCAAATCGAATTCTTTCGCAATTTCAACGATTTCAGGAAGCTTCGCAATGTCGCCGTCCATCGAGAAGACGCCGTCTGTGATGACCATGACTTTATTGTATAGTCCGGACTCGGTCGCTTCTTTCGCTTTTTGGCGAAGGTCGTCCATGTCCGAATGCTTGTAGGCGATAATTTTCGCGCGGGACAAACGGCAGCCGTCAATGATCGACGCGTGGTTCAGCTGGTCGGACAAGATGGCATCGTTTTTGTCCATGACGCCAGAAATCGCCGCCATGTTGCAGTTAAAGCCGGACTGGTAGGAAATCGCCGCAGCTGTTCCTTTAAATTCGGCCAATTTTTCTTCAAGTATCTCATGAAGATCGAGGGTGCCGTTGATTGTTCGCACAGCACCTGCGCCAACACCGTATTTTTCGATTGCGTCTATCGCCACTTTTTTCAGGTCCTCGTTCGTTGCAAG
>DATHVY010000041.1:0-3179 GCA_035461045.1 Planococcus sp. (in: firmicutes) | reverse complement strand
AACCCCTTTTTAAAGTTTTGACGTCATATATAATGTTTTTGAAGTTTGAACTTCATTTTGGATTCTGTCCAATTTATCACATGCTTTTGAAATTGACAATGTATTTTGAAAAAATAAATAATTTCACCATAATGTAAGCCTTTGCATTTGAATTTCCTGGAGTATCGTTATTGTTCCCAGGGAGCCGCACAATTCACGGGACGTGAGGTACCCTGCCCACTCCAGACTCGACTTGTTCCTTTCCTCCCATTTCGAGTATAGTAGTAAAGTCGTAGATATATTTAACTTGGCTAACTGGAGGTACGTCCATGAATTTTTTTCAGCTCTTTACCGGACCTTATGCATGGGTGACGGCCTTTGTTTTTTGGTACCCGTTCGTTATGGCCCTTTTTTGGATGGCCGGCTCGATTCTCTTTATCCGCACAAAGGAATCCAAAAGCGAAACTTTCAACTTCGACGAAATCGATTGGCCGTTGGTCAGCATATTGGTCCCCTGCTATAACGAAGAAGAGACCATTGAAGAAACCGTCCGAAACCTGACCGGATTGTCGTATCCCAAAAAAGAAATCATCGTGATCAATGACGGATCGACGGACCGGACGAGTGAACTTATAAAAAGGCTGTCTGAAGAACACACGAATGTCAGAGCCATTCAACTTCATGAAAATCGCGGCAAAGCGAATGCCCTGCAAGTCGGCCTATTCGCTTCCCGCTCCGAATACCTCATCTGCGTCGACTCGGATGCCCTGCTTTCCGACACCGCGCCCTATTATTTGATTCACCATTTCTTTAAAGACGGTGAAAGGCTCGGGGCTGTGACCGGCAATCCGGCCATCCGCAACCGCAACAATCTGCTCAGCCGTATGCAATTGGTCGAATATGCCTCTATCATCGGCGCGATCAAACGGACGCAGCGGTTGCTTGGAAAAGTAATGACCGTTTCTGGGGTCGTTGTCGCTTTCCGGAAAAAAGCGCTGGTCGATGTCGGCTTATGGGACCGCGACATGATCACGGAAGATATTGCTGTCAGCTGGAAACTCCAAAAGAATTTTTGGGATGTCCGCTACGAACCGCGGGCCATTTGCTGGATGCTCGTGCCGGAAACTTTGTCCGGCATCTGGAAGCAGCGTGTGCGCTGGGCACAGGGCGGACAGGAAGTCATTCTCCGCCACTGGCGCATCATCTTCAGCTGGAAACAACGGAGAATATGGTTGATTTACCTGGAACAATGGGTCAGCATCATCTGGGCATTCTGCTGGCTTTTCGTCACGTTGCTCCTGCTGTTCACCGCTGATACGCTGCAGCAAATGCTCATTTGGTTCACCATCACCTCATTCGCTTTGGTGTTCATCAGCCTGATCCAATTATTTATCGCGCTATTGATTGATTCCCGATACAATCGTGTACTCAAATTTTATTTCTGGGCAGCCTGGTATCCTGCCATCTACTGGATGGTCAACACAGCCGTCGTGATGGCAGCCGTTCCCCGGTCCATTTCTTCCCGCCTGAAAGGAGGTTATGCAGTATGGCACAGTCCGGACCGCGGCATAAAGAAGAAAGCTTCCTGATAGTCGGCAACCGTTCCTGGCTCCGCGCTTTCATTGACCTCCTTTTCACGTTGTTTTTCTGGGGCTACAGCTTGCTCGTAGTCATTTTTATCTTGTCGGCTACATTCGGATTCAATAACGCGCTGACAAGGGTTGTCAATGCATCCTTCAATACGGTCAACCGGGATATCCGGGAATTGATGTTCCTGGGTCTCCTCATCTTTTTGGTTTTTTACATCCTGCTGTATCTAAACCGTCTATACAATAAAAGAAGATTCGGCAGCATGACTAGAAGAAGCTATCCCGCTCCCGTCAGCAACGCGGAACTTGTGGCATTGGAATTAATGGACAGCGAGACGATCGACAAACTCCAACGCGAAGATTACACCGTTTTCGAAAAGAATCCACTCACTCCGTTAAGAGGTGAAAAGACGTGATGAAAAAAGTATCGATCTGGCTGGCTATTGTTGCGTTGATTACGTTGTTTGTCCTATCACGAAAAGAACTTTTCGTGAACGCTTTCTCAGCAGACACACCGGCAATGAATTTTCCGGAAGAACTGGAAGCAGGTTGTCTTGCATTAAATTACCATCGTGTTCTTGACGATACGCTGCTCGTCAAATCAGCCAGAAGCCTGATGCAATCCAAAGAGTTGGTGCAGTTCAGCGTGCTGGAAAGCGAGTTCCAGGAACAGATCGACGCATTGAAAAATGCCGGGGTTGTGTTTATGACGGAAGAAAACCTTCTGAGAGCAAAAGCTGAAAATGCTTTTCCGGAGAAATGTGTGTGGATCTCATTTGACGACATCGACCGCTCGGTTTATGAAAATGCCTTTCCCATTCTAAAGGAAGCAAACGTTCCTTTTACGATGTTCGTCATTGCGGGGCATGTCGGAGCGAAAGACTTCAGCAATCTGGAGATGGCTTCGTGGGATGAGCTGCGGGAAATGAAAAACAGCGGATTGGCCGAATTCGGCTCCCATACCTATGATATGCACCGTTTTGAAGATGAAACGCCGGTCTTCCTGTTGCCTGAGCAATCAGAAGCATTCAAAAAAGACTTGGAAAAAAGCATCCAAAAAATAGAAACGGAACTGGATATCACGGTCAAAAGTTTCGCCTATCCATACGGCAACAGCAATGAGCTGGTCACCACCCTGGTGGAAGCGCAAGGCTTGGAGGCTGGCTACATTTTAGCTCCTCAAACGATCCGGCCGAACGATGACACCTTTCTGCTGAACCGGATCATCGTCAATCAAACGACGTTTGAGGATGTGCTGCTGCCTTACCTGGAAAAAAGGTAGTTTTCCGTTCCCGGGGAGCGGTACAATTTTTAATTTCTGATAAAATCAACATACCAGCTTTTACTAAAGGGGACTTTTTGATTGGAAATCAGAAAAAAGATTTATAATATGGCAGTTGCAATTTGGGGCTTATCGACCTTCTACCTTGTTTACAAATATTCGTTGCATGAAGGTTACTGGGAACATCCGCTTTATGTATCTTTCTTATTTTATCTGGTAATCCTCATTAGCAATGGGGGCTTCAACAAACTCAGTTTGTATATCCTCTTGTTCTATATTGGATTTTTTATCTGGTTTTTCATTGATATTTTACGAGCTATTGGGGGATC
>DATHVY010000040.1:0-1667 GCA_035461045.1 Planococcus sp. (in: firmicutes) | reverse complement strand
CGAAGCCGTTGCGATTTTACAACACACTCAAAAATCATCATCGATTGTTGTTGAGAAGTTATTGAAATCTGCAGCAGCTAACGCTGAACACAACTACGAAATGGATCTGAACAACCTGGTTGTCAGTGAAGTATTCGTTGATGAAGGACCAACATTAAAACGTTTCCGTCCACGTGCAATGGGACGCGCAAGCGCAATCAATAAACGCACAAGCCACATCACGCTAGTGGTATCTGACAAGAAGGAGGGATAATTCGTGGGACAAAAAATACATCCAATAGGGATGCGTATCGGAATCATTCGTGACTGGGAGTCAAAATGGTACGCTGAGAAAGACTATGCGACACTTCTTCACGAAGATATTAAAATCCGTGAGTATATCGAAGCACGTTTGAAAGAAGCTTCAGTTTCTAAAATCGAAATTGAGCGCGCTGCAAACCGTGTAAATGTTACAATTCACACTGCGAAACCAGGTATGGTAATTGGTAAAGGTGGATCTGAAGTAGAAGTACTTCGCAAACAGCTTAACAACATGACTGGCAAGCGTGTACACATCAACATCATTGAAATTAAGAGAGCTGACCTTGATGCGAGATTGGTTGCTGAAGGAATCGCACGCCAATTGGAAAGCCGTGTATCTTTCCGCCGTGCCCAAAAGCAAGCACTTCAACGCACTATGCGTTCTGGCGCTAAAGGGATCAAAACTCAAGTATCTGGACGTCTAGGCGGCGCTGACATTGCGCGTGCTGAACACTACAGTGAAGGAACTGTTCCGCTCCATACGCTTCGCGCTGACATCGATTATGCTCATGCTGAAGCAGACACAACTTACGGCAAACTTGGCGTAAAAGTATGGATCTATCGCGGTGAAGTCCTTCCAACTAAGAAGAAATCTGAGGAAGGAGGCAAATAATATGTTATTGCCTAAACGCGTTAAATATCGTCGTGAGCACCGAGGCAAGATGCGCGGTGAAGCTAAAGGCGGCAAAGAAGTAGCATTCGGCGAGTACGGATTGCAAGCTCTTGAGTCATCTTGGATCACAAACCGTCAAATCGAAGCTGCACGTATTTCCATGACTCGTTACATGAAACGTGGCGGTAAAGTCTGGATTAAAATTTTCCCTCATAAGCCATATACGAAAAAGCCTCTAGAGGTTCGTATGGGATCTGGTAAAGGTTCACCTGAAGGCTGGGTAGCCGTTGTCAAAACTGGTAAAATCATGTTTGAACTTGCTGGAGTATCTGAAGAAGTGGCACGCGAAGCATTGCGCCTTGCATCTCACAAACTTCCGATCAAAACCAAGTTCGTAAAACGCGAAGAAATTGGTGGTGAATCGAATGAAAGCTAATGAAATCCGTGACCTAACCACTGCTGAAATCGAACAAAAAGTGAAATCACTGAAAGAAGAGCTTTTCAACCTTCGCTTCCAATTGGCTACAGGTCAATTAGAAAATACGGCTCGCATTCGCGAAGTTCGTAAAGCGATTGCCCGTATGAAAACTGTGATTCACGAAAGAGTACTCAGTGGAAACAACTGATAAATCGAGAGGAGGTTTGCAAGTATGACTGAGCGTAACCAACGCAAAGTATACACAGGCCGTGTTGTGTCTGACAAAATGGACAAAACCGTTACAGTAATGGTTGAAACTCAAAAGAAGCACGCATT
>DATHVY010000039.1:0-7277 GCA_035461045.1 Planococcus sp. (in: firmicutes) | reverse complement strand
AACACATCCCAAAAGGATGTGTTTTCTTGTTTTTCAACCCTTTTAAAGGTACGATATAAAGGATAACGAATAATTATTCACCTATAGGAGGACCATCATGAACAAAGGACAGCGTCACATAAAGATTCGCGACTTGATTTCTAACCGTGAAATTGAAACTCAGGATGAACTGGTGGACTTGCTGAAATCAGCAGGCTACGAAGTGACCCAAGCAACGGTTTCGCGTGATATAAAAGAACTGCATTTAGTGAAAGTGCCCTTGCAGGATGGACGATATAAATACAGCCTTCCGGCAGATCAACGCTTTAATCCCATGCAAAAGCTTCATCGTGCCTTGACTGACGCTTTTGTCAGCATTGATGGGGCCAGCCATTTTCTGATTATGAAAACATTGCCAGGCAATGCCCATGCAATCGGATCATTGATCGATCATTTGGATTGGGAAGAAATCCTTGGCACGATCTGTGGAGATGATACATGTTTGATCATCTGCAGACACGTTGCAGACCGGGATATCCTTAAACAACGTTTGATTGAAATGCTTTGAAATGAGGTGACTTACAATGCTTCGTGAATTGGACATTCGAAATTTCGCCATTATAGATGCGTTATCGGTCAGTTTCTCGGATGGTTTGACTGTATTGACCGGGGAAACAGGTGCAGGCAAGTCGATAATTATCGACGCAGTGCATTTATTGGCTGGTGGAAGAGGCAGCCAGGAATTTATCAGGCATGGCGCCAAAAAAGCTGAAATTGAAGGATTGTTTTCTCTGGATAATGAGAAACATCCAGTTTTCCAAAAGATGGTGGAATTGGGCATCGATTTGAGTGATGGTGATATTTTACTGCGGCGTGAATTGAATGATAAAGGTAAGAATGTTTGCCGGATTAACGGTAAGCTTGTGACAATTTCCATTTTGCGCGAAGTCGGTGCCGCACTGATCGATATTCATGGCCAGCATGAGACACAAGAGCTGATGGATGAAAAGCAACATATTCATTTATTAGATCAATTTGCAGGCAAAAGCATGGCGAAGGCAAAAGAAAGCTATG
The DNA here is from genome assembly GCA_035461045.1 of Planococcus sp. (in: firmicutes). Classification (GTDB taxonomy): domain Bacteria; phylum Bacillota; class Bacilli; order Bacillales_A; family Planococcaceae; genus Planococcus. The sequence goes on along the minus strand of DATHVY010000039.1, from coordinate 6,224 downwards.
CGCAAGTCTATGATAAATTCACAAAGTTGAAAAGAGAATTTTCTTCCTACAATGAAAACGAACAGCAAATTGCTCAGCGAATCGATTTGCTTACTTTCCAACTTCAGGAAATCGAGTCCGCTGAATTGGTTGCGGGGGAAGAAGAGGAAATGTTGCAAGAACGTAAAAGACTGCAAAATTTCAATAAGATCTACGAATCGATCTCCACTGCCTATGAGGCCGTTCAGGGTGAATCCAAAGGGCTTGACTGGGTTGGTTCTGCAATGTCTGAACTCGAACATGCGGCTGCGGTCGACGAGCAGTTCAGCGATGCCGCCGAAACCGTATCTGGGGCCTTTTATCAACTTCAAGACACCGCCACCGAAATTAAACGAATCATCGATGAAATGGAATTTGATCCAGCGCGGTTAAATGAGATTGAACAGCGCTTAGCGTTGATTCAGTCGCTGAAACGGAAATATGGCGTGAGTGTGGAAGATATACTGCTTTATTTTGATGAACAGACCGACGAACTAGATAAATTGATGAATCGCGACCAGCGGCTTCAGCTGGATCAGGAAAAATTAAAAGAACTCACTGAAGACCTCAGGATTGAGGCGGAAGAGCTGACATTGCTCCGAAAAAGAGCTGCAGTCAAACTTGGGAAAGCAATCATGGAGCAGTTGCAGGAACTTCATATGGCGAAAGCTTCCTTCGAAGTGAATTTCGGGGCGCTGCCTCATGGGAAATTTGATCGTAATGGCGGAGATTCAATCGCCTTCTATATCTCAACTAACCTGGGAGAACCATTGAAACCTTTGACGAAGGTCGCTTCAGGGGGAGAACTGTCACGTATGATGCTTGCCTTGAAAACGATCTTTTCCAAACACCAGGGTATCACTTCGATCATTTTTGATGAGGTCGACACAGGAGTCAGCGGCCGAGTGGCGCAAGCAATTGCTGAGAAAATCGCCGCAATTTCCGTACATTCTCAAGTTTTGTGCATTTCCCATTTGCCTCAAGTGGCAGCAATGGCAGATCAGCATTTGTTTATCGAGAAACGTGAAGCGAAAAACCGTACGATCACGGCGGTCCATGAATTGGATGGGCCGGAGCGAACTGAAGAAATGAGCAGGATGCTATCAGGAGCGGAAATCACGGGATTAACATTGCAGCACGCCGAAGAACTGCTTTCACTTGCTCATGAACGGAAGCTTACAATGAGATGAACCTTGCCAGTGGAAAGCCTCAGGAGGATGGAAATGAATACCATTAAAATAGCAATTGCAGATGATAATCGCCAATTGGTCGGCCTTGTGAAAGAATATTTGGACAGCCAAGCCAATATGGAAGTGACAGCATTCGCTTACAACGGAAAATCCTGCATGAAAATGCTTCAGGAAAATGAAATTGATATTTTGGTGCTGGACATCATCATGCCGTATTTGGATGGCATCGCGGTTTTGGACGCGATGAAAGAGGATGAAAAGCTAAAGGATATCGAGGTAATCATGCTTTCTGCTTTCGGCCAGGACACGATCATGAGCCAAGCTGCGAAAAATGGCGCTTCTTATTTCATCATGAAGCCCTTTGAAGCAGAACGATTGGCGATTCAAATCAATCACATTATAGATAATCGCAACAAAAAACCAGTGGAACCGGCAAATGCTTTCTCCAAAGAAAGGGCGTCCGAGCTCCTCAAGGAAATCGGGGTGCCTCCTCATATACGAGGCTTTGTTTATTTGAAAGAAGCGATTGCGCTTGTGCTGGATAAGCCGGAAATGTTGAACAAAGTCACCAAAAGCCTTTATCCGGCAATTGCAGATATCTTTGATGCCACACCAACAAGGGTGGAGCGGTCGATCCGCCATGCAATCGAATTGGTATGGAATCGGACGGACATTTCGACATTTGCAAGATTGATTGGATACAGTGAACAGCATTTGAAATCCAAGCCGACCAATTCCGAATTCATTGCGATGGTGGCAGACCGTCTGCGATCTGAAAAAGAGTAACGGCACGAATCCCCGTTGAGTAGTTGCTCATGCGGGGGTTTTTTTCAATAACATGTAAAGTAAAGGCAATTCACTTAATTGTAGTTTAATACATAAGGAAATAGTAAAAAATCAAAACAAGTAATAAGAAAGTTGCAGAATTCTTGCCAGAAGTTGGGGGAAGTAGGATAATTGAGTCAAAGTACAGAGGGAATTTCATCACTTCGTCGGATCTGGCTAGTTTCTTGATTTCGCTTTAATTCTCGCTATTTGAAAGGGAGTGTTAATGATGTCGAAAAAAACTGCAGCCTTACTGTTTTCTACAGCCCTCGTTTTGTCGGCTTGTGGTGGTGGAGAAGATACGCCTATGATGTCTGTGGGAATTGAAGCTTCCAGCGGAGAAGCTTCACCCCTTTTGGAAAAAGGGGAAACGACGACTTATATTTTTAGTGACGCAGGTGAATATGATATTTATTGTGAACCTCACCCTACAATGGTCATGACCGTGATTGTGGAGGAGGGGGCGGATTTATCGGGGGAAGTGGCAAGCGAGATGAAGAATATGCAATTTAGTGATCAAACATTGACCGTTGCTCCAGGAACAATCATCACTTGGACCAACGAAGATGAAATCGAGCACAATGTGGCGTTCCAGTGAACGACGCAAGGAACAATAAGAAATCCGGACGATAAACTCGTCCGGATTTCTTATTGGAATCTTTTTTGAACCTTCCCTTTTTTGCGATCACGATGCAATAGAAAACCGGCGAAAAAGCCGATGCCTAAAACGACAAATAAAGTGCCAAGTGTGAATTGGACCCATAATGCTGGATAAGGGGCCAACAGGTGGTTAAATAAAGTATCACGCATCATCTTAATTCCGTAAGCTGCTAGAATACCTGGAATCAACAACACGATAAAAGCTAAAAGACGTCCCATATTTCCACTCCTTCTTCTCCATTGTTTCCAATTCGCCCAGAGTTGTCAAGATTTCCAACCTATTGTAGGCTTAGTAAATATAGTGCAATAAAATGCATGATTTAAAGGATGGGTGTGAAGAATTTTGCAAAACGTCTTGATTGTAGGTGGTGGCGTTGGCGGTTCGGCTATACTGCGCGCGCTGCTGGAATCCGATTACCTGACAGTTCATGGATTAGTGGACATTGATTTGGGAGCCCCAGCTGTCCGGATCGCCCTGGAGCACAAAATTGCCACCTCGAATAATTATCGTAGTTTCAACAAAGCGGATGTTCACATAGTCTTCAACGTTTCTGGAAGTGATGAAGTTCAACGGCAACTGCAAAGGCATTTTCCTGAAAAAACGGTGATCATCCCCGGAAGCATCGCCAATATCATCTTAAAGTTATTGAAAGAAAAAGAAGAGCTTTACAACAGGTTTAGCGAAAATAGCCACAAGCAGGAAATCATTTTCAATTCTGTGGAAGAAGGCATGATCGGCATCGATCAAAATAGCCGCATCAATTTTATGAATCGCAGTGCTTCGAGAATGTTGGGAGTAGAGCCTGACGATGCTTTGGGCCGGCATATTCATGAATTTATCTCCATGAGTGAGCTGCCCCGGATCTATGAAACCGGACGGACGGAACTTAACAAGGAGCTCGAATTGAAAAATGGATCGCGGATCGTCACTTCGAGGTTTCCGATGATTGACGAAACCGGTGAACGAATCGGCGCTTTCGCCGTCTTCAAAGATATCTCGGAAGTGGTTTCATTAGCGGAGGAAATTACCAACCTGAAAGAAGTGCAGACCATGCTTCAGGCTATAATTCATTCCAGTGACGATGCAATTTCGGTAGTCGATGAAAACGGCAATGGCTTGATTGTCAATCCAGCCTATACACGCATCACCGGGCTTCAGATGAAAGATGTCATCGGACGTCCCGCTTCGGCAGATATTTCCGAAGGCGAGAGTATGCATGTCAAAGCGTTGCAGACGAGAAAGCCCGTACGTGGAGTTAACTTGAAAGTCGGTCCTTCAAACCGGGAAGTGATTGTGAACGTGGCGCCGATCATCGTTGACAATCAATTGAAAGGCAGTGTCGGTGTAATCCACGACACAACCGAAATCCGCTCTTTGATGAAAGAACTGGACAGGGCCAGAAGCATTATCCGAACCCTTGAATCCAAGTACACATTTGATGATATTATCGGTTTGTCATCGGAGATGCAATTATCCCTTCAACAAGCCAAACTTGCCGCACAGACATTGGTCACAGTTCTGTTGAGAGGTGAATCGGGAACCGGCAAAGAACTTTTCGCCCATGCCATTCACAGCGCAAGTGAACGGAAATACAATAAATTTGTCCGGGTTAACTGCGCGTCCCTTTCTGAAGAACTTCTGGAAAGCGAACTTTTTGGCTATGAAGAAGGTGCGATCCCTGGCGTGAGAACAGGGGAAAGACGCGGATTATTCGAAGAAGCGAATAACGGCAGTATTTTTCTCGATGAAATCGGCGAATTATCGCCGTCACTGCAAAGCAAATTGCTTCGGGTGCTCCAGGAACACGAAACGCTGAGAATCGGTGGCACGAAACCGATATCTGTCAATGTGCGGGTAATCGCTTCTACCAATGCCAATATGGAAAAAGCTTTACTGGATGGATTGTTCCGGGAGGATCTCTATTACCGGCTGAACCGGATGCCGATCCTGATTCCACCTCTGCGCAGCAGAAAACAGGACATTCCGAGAATCGTCGACAGGCTGCTGATCAAACTGAATCAGGAATATGGCAGAAACGTTGAATCCGTGACCGACAAAGCCCTTCAATTATTGCGGGTCTATGACTGGCCGGGAAATGTACGTGAGTTGGAGAACGTCATCAGCAGAGCGATGATTTTCATGCAAATGTATGACAAGGTGCTGACTGAAACCCATATCCCATTGAATATGTTAAAAGCGGGTGAAGCCAAAAACGAAGTCATCATTGAATCTTCTGCGCCACTACAGGAACAACTGGAAACCGTTGAACGAGGAATCATTCATCATGCGTTGACTCAATCCAAGGGCAATAAATCCAAAGCGGCAAAACAATTGGATGTTTCGCTTCGGACACTTTACTACAAATTGGAGAAATTCGGTTTAACCTGATTCATTTTGCAAACTCTTGCACGGTTTTGCAATAATTTGCAAAGTATCTGCCGTTAAGATGTAAATAAAACGCTTACAACCCTTATGTGCAGGGGTTTAATCTGTTTTAATTAGTAGAGGATGAGGTGAATAAAATGACCCTATTAACCAAATTGATGGATGAAATTGCTTCAAGTTCCAAGCATTCAGTTGCGGTTGCAGCGGCAGCAGATTCTGCTGTATTGGAAGCTGTCAGCTTGGCGCTTGAGAAAAACTTGGCGACTTTCAAGCTTTTCGACGATCAAACCAGGCTGGATGAAGTCATCCGAAATGAGTTTCCTCATTTATCGGGACATCCGGACATAGAAATCCATCATACAGACAGTCCAAAACAGGCCGCTGAAGCAGCGGTGAAATCAATTTCAGGCAATGAGGCAAATGTTCTCATGAAAGGGCATATTCCTACAGCTGAATTGTTGAAGGCAGTATTGAATGCTGAATACGGTTTGCGGACAGGAAATGTTTTGTGCCATGTTGCCGCTTTTGAAATCGAAGGCTATGACCGGCTGATTTTCATTACCGATGCAGGCATGAACATCGAACCGGACTTAAAACAAAAAGCTCAAATCATACAGAACGCTGTGCATATTGCCCGTTCAACGGGTGTAGACATGCCGATTGTCGCTCCACTTGCCGCGGTTGAAGTTGTCAACCCGAATATGCAGGCAACTTTAGATGCGGCCGCATTAACGGTTATGAACCTTCGTGGCCAGATCAAAGATTGCATCGTTGACGGGCCGCTGGCGTTGGACAATGCCATTTCGGTAAAAGCTGCTGCCCATAAGGGAATTACCGGAGACAATGCAGGGCAGGCAGATATCTTGCTGGTTCCAAACATTGAAGCAGGCAACATCTTATATAAATCCCTCGTTTATTTTGCCAAAGCAAAAGTCGGCGGGGTTATCGCAGGAGCAAAAGTTCCCATCGTTCTGACTTCAAGAGCAGACAGTGCAGAAAGTAAATTATTCTCGCTAGCACTGGCAATTCGATCATCCAATCAAAAAGCAAGATAATATAGGAGGAATAACAATGGAAATTTTCAAAAAAATGCAGGAACATGATTACGAACAATTGGTATTTTGTCAGGATAAAAACTCTGGATT
>DATHVY010000038.1:0-3100 GCA_035461045.1 Planococcus sp. (in: firmicutes) | reverse complement strand
AAGATTTTATTATCCAAATATGTATCCGTGCTAATTTTCGCCTTTACGCTGCTTGTTTTCCTGTTGGTCATGTCCTGGCTTGTAGGCGCGTTACTGTTCGGGCTCAACGGATTGAATCCGATGGTCGTACAGGATCTGATGCCAGGATTTGTGCAAAACGATGTGTTGGGTGAAATCGCGAAATCTTACGGCTTCAGTCTCGTTACCCTGGTGATGATGGCGACGTTCGCGTTCATGATTTCCGCTATTTTCCGAAGCAGCGGAATGGCAATCGGGCTGGCAATCTTCCTGATGATGGCGGGCAACGCGATTGTGGCGTTTCTGGCGCAATACGAATGGTCGAAATACATCCTGTTCGCCAATACGAACCTGAACCAATACATGAATGGCGCAGAACCGATGATTCCGGGGATGAGCATGACGTTTTCCATCGTGGTATTGCTGGTCTATTTCGCCATCTTCATGGGTGCAGCCTGGGCGGCATTCACGAAACGTGACGTTGCAGGGAATTAAGAGCTTTTATTTGAAATGAAAAATTAGTAGGAGGAATTTCAATGAAACGTACAGCAGAAATAGTTTTAGGAATTATAGGGGCATTGGGATACGCATTTATGGCCGCACTCGGAGGCTTTATGCTCTGGATGCAGAACAATAGAGATGTGATGGAAGAAATGATGACTGGCACGGGTGATCCTACCACAGACTTTTCAATGGAAGAGTTTGAAGCGATGATGGATGTGATTGGTACAGGCGGCTGGGTATTGATCCTCTCTGCATTGGCTGCTATTGTCCTTGGAATCGTCGCGATGATTTTGCTGAAAGGTGATAAAAAACCGATGATTGCAGGCATCATCTTCATCGCGGCTGCGGCGATTGTCGCATTTATCACAGCTGGAGTCGGAATCCTAGCCGGTCTATTCTACTTGATTGCCGGAATTCTGTGCCTCGTGCGCAAGCCGCAAAAAACGATTGAAATGTAATTTTTGATAAGAAGGCTTTTCGCTCAGCGAAAAGCCTTCTTTTTTTGGTTGTTGGGGTTTTGGGAAAGGTGGAAATGCTGAGGTGGGGAAGCTTGCGGGCGGTTAAGCAGAAATGCGGGCGATTAAATTAATTTGCGGGCGATTAGAAAGAAATGCGGGCGATTAAACAAATTTGCGGGCGATTAAAAAGAAATGCGGGCGATTAAAAAGTTTTATCCGCGATTAGAAAAAAATATGCGCGATTAGCCTCCACTTAGGCGCGTTCCGCAAAAAGCCCTCTGGAAATATTACTTTCCAGAGGGCTCAAGTGTAATTGTCACTTTTTCAATTCAATTTTGACGTCGCCGTTGATGTAGTTCGGGTAGGCGGCTAACTCAACCTTTACAGGGTTGGCGTAACCGTTATCATCAAAAGCGATATCGATTGTTTGTTTGCCTTCATATCCTGATGAAATTCCTGAATGCCGCATATCCAGTAGTTCACCATTGGCATCTGTAATTTTCCCGTTAATTCCATACGTGTGATCTGGATCATAATCTATTTTCAGTGTCATTTCAAATCCGGTGCGGCTGGAATGGACCAGTTCCATTCTGTCGTCTTTTGGACTGTGGAGCAATAAATCCTTATCGGTATCCACAATGAAATAGGAATCTTCAATATCCACTGCCTGCATCTTATTAATACGCAGATAAAGTTCTTCTGGCACTTCGAAATAATTGCTTTGAAGGAAAAAGGTCATTTCACCGTCCTCAATTCCACCAAAGGCAGAGAATCCATTCTTAATCGAGCCCCATAATTCACCGTTTTCATCTTCAAGGCGCATATCCTCAAACTGCAGAATTTTTTTCGTATTGTCCGGATGGTATGAAATCTTTACACCGACACGCAAAGGATGAACAGTCACTTCTTCAACCGTAAACTTCTGTCCTTCAACTTCCACTTCTTCATTCATCTCATAAACTACACTCGGTTCTACATTCTCAGGTACTGTAAATGGTATAGAGAAATTAAACTCTTCGCCGTCCAGTGTAACTTCCAGGTCAACCGTGAAATCCAGGTTTTCGAATTTCACACGCTCTTGAAAATTGAAAGTTAATATATCCGTATAAATTTTTGATGAATCTTCCTCGGCCATTGGAGAATTATAAGTTATGCCGCCAAGAGGAATGTCCTGCTGATTTTCCAAGATTGGAGTGTCCATCTGGATATCCTCCATCTCCACAGCCGACTCAATCGTATAAAAAATATTCATCCCCGACTCATCCAAAATGACCCCGTCAATCGTCAGTGTCGCGTTGCCAACCGTTTGTGATTCGCCAATCGGCTGGTAATATTCATTCTCGAACACAGCACTCAAGCCTTTATCATTTTGAATCAGCTCCACAAACTTCTCCATGCCGGGAATCGCCGCTACCGCATTGGCAAAAGCAGGAGAAACGCGAATCGTCGTCACCAAGGTAAGAATGACTAAAGCTGCAGCAGCCAAACTCCAAAGCGACCGTTTTCGCTTGGCGCGAGTCTGCAATTTTTCGCGTTTGGCCCGCTCCAATCCCTGCAAGATTGCACCGTCCGCTGCTTCCAAAGGGAGAGGGACCTGTTCCAATCGATCTTTGAAATCATTCAATTTCGTTTCCTCGTTTTCAAACATTGTCCATCTCTCCTTTCCCTTCAAAATGGCTGCGCAACGTCCGCAAGGTTTTGTGAAGCCTCGATTTTACCGTGCCTTCCGGAATCTTCTCGATAGCGGCGATGTCTTTGATTTTAATGTCCTGAAAGTATTTCATATAGATCAATTGCTGTTCAGAAGCAGACAATGAACTCAACGCTTCCTGCAATTCCAGTTGCGTCAAATCGTCTGAAACGGCTGAATCTGAGTCTTTCCCATCTCTGACGTAACGTTTGTCTTTCTTTAATTGATCCTGGCAATAGTTTATTGTGATGCGGATCAGCCAGGTTTTTGCATAGGCAGGCTCTTTCAAGGAACCGATTTTCTTAAAGGCGCGGTACGTCGTTTCCTGCAACGCTTCGAGCGCATCATGCTCATTTTTCAGGAAAGCCAAGGCCGTCCGCAGCAACGCTTCTTTATGTAATTGCATCAACGAGACAAAGGCCTCTTCATC
>DATHVY010000037.1:0-4098 GCA_035461045.1 Planococcus sp. (in: firmicutes) | reverse complement strand
CAGCGAAAAGCGTCCGGCGACGCGATCCATCGTGGTAGGAAAGCCGGAATATAATTGGTCAAAGGCTGTATTGGAACAAAAGAAAATCCGGAACAAGGATCATTTTGAAAAGCCGATGGCAATTTATGAGCTGCACATCGGAACCTGGAAGCGCAACAAGCAGGGAGATTTCTTGAATTATCGGGATCTGGTAGAAGAGCTCGTTCCTTACGTCAAAGAGCAGGGTTTCACCCATATTGAAATCATGCCGATCACCGAACATCCTCTGGATGAGTCATGGGGTTATCAGACTACCGGATATTTTGCTCCGACGAGCCGGTTCGGAACGGGCGATGATTTGAAATACTTTATCGAAAAGTGCACGGAGCAGGATGTAGGTTTGTTTCTGGATTGGGTACCTGGCCATTTTTGTCAGGATACCCATGCCCTGGCCATGTTCAACGGCACGCCTCTATATGAAGAAAAGCGGGAAGACCGCCGAATGAATCCGGATTGGGGTACTTTGAATTTTGATGTCCTGAAAGGGGAAATCATCAGTTTTATTTTGTCGAGCGGCCATTACTGGTTGAAGGAATTCAATTTTGATGGAATCCGGATGGATGCGGTTGTTAACCTATTGTTTATTCCGAATGTGCATGGACGGCCGCACAATCACGAAGGAGCAGACTTTTTAAGAGTGTTGACAACGAGCTTGCGGAAACAACATCCGGAAGCTATTTTAATCGCTGAAGATGCGTGGCATTTTCCAAAAGTGACAGATGAAGTGGAGGAAGGCGGTATCGGATTCCATTACAAATGGAATTTCGGATGGATGAACGATACCCAGCGTTATATGGAAGCAGAGCCTTCCAAACGGCACCAAATTCACGGGAAAATTAATTTTTCGCTGATTTATCATTACGAAGCCCGATATATTTCCACCTTTTCGCACGATGAAGTGATACCTGGGAAAGGATCTTTGCTTGGGAAATTGCCGGGGAGTTATGAAGAGAAGTTCCATCAATTGCGCTTGTTGCTGGGATTTTGGCTGACACATCCGGGCAAGAAACTGCTGTTCATGGGCCAGGAGTTCGGCCACTTCGATGAATGGGATTTCAGGCCTCAAATGGACTGGTTTTTGTTGGAATACGAGTCCCACCGTCGAATGGCCTTATTCACAAAAGATCTGCTTACTTTCTATAAAAATGAGAAGGCCTTTTATGAGCTGGATGATGACCGGCGGGGATTCACTTGGCTGGACCCGGACAATCATGAACAAAGTGTAGCTTCCTTTATACGGAGAGGGAAATCGGATACAGATGAATGCATCGTCGTATGCAATTTTTCAGACCGCGATTATCCGGAATTTAAAGTGGGCGTTCCGCATGTGGGATGGTATGAACAGGTTTTCTCGACTGCTGACAAAAAGTACGGTGGGGAGGCCGATCAAAGTGAGCCGGCTGCGCAAGCGGAAAATCGGTCATGGGATGGGCAGGCCAATTCCATGAAAATACATTTGCCTGCTTTATCTATGGGGGTATGGAAATACAAATTGGATGGGAGTGGATAATATTGAAGGGTAAAGTGCTAGCAATGCTTTTGGCAGGTGGACAAGGAAGCCGTTTAAAATCATTGACATATGAAATCGCAAAACCCGCGATTCCGTTCGGAGGTAAATACCGGATCATCGATTTTCCTTTATCCAATTGCACGAACTCTGGGATCGAAACGGTAGGGGTGTTAACACAATATGAACCCCATGCTCTGCACAGATATATCGGCCTCGGTACCCCTTGGGATTTGGACCGCCGCAACGGCGGAGTGACGATGCTTCCTCCATTTGCGGAAATAGATGGGGTGAAATGGTACGCAGGTACAGCAAGTGCCATTTATCAAAATATAAAATACATCGAAGCGGCTAATCCTGAATACGTCCTTATTTTATCGGGTGACCACATTTACAAAATGGACTATGCAAAACTGGTCGACTTTCATAAACAAAAGCAAGCTGACGTTACGCTTTCGGTGCTGGAGGTTCCGTGGGAAGAAGCAAGCCGTTTTGGGCTCATCGATACAGATGAGGACATGAATATAACCGAGTTCAGCGAAAAACCGGAAAATCCGAAAAGCAACCTGGCTTCGATGGGAGTTTATGTGTTCAATTGGGCCATATTGAAGGAGTATTTGGAGATAGACAACGATATCAAAGAATCATCTCATGACTTTGGAAAAGACATCCTGCCGATGATGTTGGAAAATAAAGAAAAGTTGGTTGCCTATCCATTTAATGGATATTGGAAAGATGTCGGAACGGTCGAGAGCCTCTGGGAAGCGAACATGGATTTACTGGATCCGCATTCCGGTTTGAATTTGCATGACTCGGGCTGGCGCATTTTTTCTTCAAATCCACAGCTTCCGCCGCAAGTGATTACCGAAAAGGGAGATGTGCAGGATTCAATGGTAAACGAAGGGTGCACCATTTCAGGCAAGGTCGAAAGGTCCATCATTTTTCAGAATGTCTATGTACATGAAGGGGCTTTCCTGAATGAATGTGTTGTGATGAGCGGAGTTGTCATCGGAAAAGGCGCGGAATTGGATAAAGTGATTATTCCTCCGAATCTGAAGATACCGGACAATTTCGAATTGATTGGTGAACGGGATAAAGTCGTGTTGCTGACTCAGGAAAGTATTGATGAGTGGAAAGGAAGTGCGAAAACATGAGCTTAATGGCAGTCATCGACTCATCTTGTAAAATAGCCGGTTTGCAGGACCTGACTATTCACCGCACGAGTTCTTCTGTACCTTTTGCGGGACGTTATCGTTTGATTGATTTTCCTTTATCGAACCTGGTGAATTCGGGAGTGACATCTGTAGGAGTCTTTCCTTCTTATCCCTTTGCTTCACTGATGGATCATATTGGCATGGGGAAAAGCTGGGATTTGGACCGCAGAAGAGACGGTTTGTTTTTCATGCCGACTACACAGCGGAATGGCGGTTATTCAACGGTAGGTGCCTTTGCTTCACTGGAAGAGCACTCCCATTTTTTCCGGAAAAGTAAATGTGAGTATGTGGTAATTACAAACAGCTTTGTCATCACTCAATTGGACTATGAAGATATGCTCGATTTTCATAAGGAATCAGGAGCGGATATCACCCAAGCGATGGCGGATGGAGTTCCATTGAAAAGTTTCATCCTATCCAAGAAGCTGCTGATGAATCTCATCGAAACTCATCGTGACAGAAGGGTGATCAGTGTAGAAGATGTTGTGAAATTGCAGCGCAAACCATTCACGTTTGCGGAATATCAGTATGCGGGCTATGTGGCTATGATCGATTCGATTCAAAGCTATTTTTCCGAATCGTTAGCTTTGCTGAATCAGGAACGTCGGGAAAGCTTGTTCCTGCCGGATCGTCCCATTTTCACAAAAGTGAAGGATGAGCCGCCGACCCGTTATGTCAAAGGTTCCCGGACGAAGAGGGCTATGGTGGCGAATGGCTCTACGATCAACGGAAGCGTAACGAACTGTATCATCGGGCGCGCGGTGGTCATAGAAGAAAACACCCAAGTAAGAAATAGCTTGATCATGCAAAAAAGTTATATTGAAAAAAACTGCGACTTATCATACGTGATTGCGGATAAAGAAGTTCATATCGAAGAAGGCGTCTCACTTCACGGTACGTTAGAGCAACCAATCGTTTTGCGTAAAGGGGAGCGGGTTAAGAAGGAGGACCAAATATGAAAGTTGTCATGGCGGCAGCCGAATGCGCTCCTTTCGCAAAAGCGGGAGGACTTGCGGATGTGATGGGGGCATTGCCTAAAGAGTTGAGTTCACTGGGCCATGAGGTGACAGTTCTGCTGCCTGAATACAGTTTGATAGCCGAAGAGTACAAAGAAAACTTCACGGAAATCGAAAATATTGAATTTGACTTTATGAAGACAAGGGTTTCCTGCAAGATTTCCAGCTGGGATAAAGACGGGGTCCACTTCGTGTTTTTGGGGAATGAAGATTATTTTCATGGACCGGAAATTTACACCCAAAATGACATGGAGCGTTATGCATTTTTTGTGCGTGCTGTTTTGCAAGTGATGAAAACCCATCAGTTCGACGCGGATGTGTT
>DATHVY010000036.1:0-1935 GCA_035461045.1 Planococcus sp. (in: firmicutes) | reverse complement strand
CTGCCACCAAATCGGGGCAGCTATTTTTATGTAGAGTTCAAGGAAATTGTGTACAATAGAGAAATACACGAATGAGCGTGGTTTTTATTATAAAGGAGTGTAAAAAATGTCAGAAGAATTAAATGACCAGCTTTTGGTGAGGCGTCAAAAAATGCAATCGTTCCGGGATGCCGGGATGGATCCGTTCGGTTCGCGTTTTGAAAGAACCCACCTTTCTCAAGATATTATTAATGAATATAGCAAGTACACAAAAGAAGAGCTTGAAGAAAACCCAGTCGAAGTAGTGATTGCCGGACGGATTATGACCAAACGCGGCAAGGGGAAAGCTGGATTCGCGCACGTAAAAGATTTAAAAGGTCAACTTCAGATTTATGTTCGTAAAGACGCAATTGGAGAAGATGCATATGGTTTTTATAATACCGCTGACCTAGGCGACATTATTGGAGTCAAGGGCACTGTTTTTAAAACCAACGTAGGCGAACTTTCAGTAAAAGCGAAACAAGTTGAGTTCCTTACAAAAGCTCTACGTCCGCTTCCCGAAAAATTCCACGGTTTAAAAGATGTGGAGCAGCGCTATCGTCAACGTTATCTAGATTTAATCGTCAGCGATGAAAGTAAAGAGACGTTTATTTTGCGCAGTAGAATCATCCAGTCGATGCGCCGTTACCTGGATGATCAAGGATTCTTGGAAGTTGAGACGCCGATGCTTCACTCTATCGCAGGTGGGGCGGCAGCACGTCCGTTTGTCACACATCATAATGCATTGGATATGGAATTATATATTCGTATCGCCATCGAATTGCATCTGAAGCGGTTGATAGTCGGTGGCTTAGAGAAAGTTTATGAAGTGGGACGTGTTTTCCGAAACGAAGGAATCTCCACTCGCCACAATCCTGAGTTCACTATGCTTGAACTGTATGAGGCGTATGCTGACTTTAATGACATTATGTCACTGACAGAAAACCTTGTGGCTCATATAGCTCAAGAAGTACTCGGCACAACTACCGTCCGCTATGGAGAAGATGAAATTAATTTGGCTCCTGGTTGGAAAAGATTGCACATGGCAGACGCAGTTAAAGAATATACCGGAGTCGATTTTTGGCAGCCGCTAACAAAAGAAGAAGCTCAAGCATTAGCTAAAGAGCATAATATAGAAATCAAATCCAATATGGAGACCGGTCATATTTTAAATGAGTTCTTTGAGCAAAAAGTTGAAGAAGAATTAGTGCAACCAACATTTGTATACGGACACCCAGTGGAAATCTCTCCATTAGCTAAGAAGAATGCTGATGATGAGCGATTCACAGATCGCTTTGAATTATTCATTGTTCGAAGAGAGCATGCTAATGCTTTTACTGAACTGAACGATCCTATCGACCAAAGAGAAAGATTTGAAGCGCAGATTGTAGAAAAAGCTGAAGGCAACGATGAAGCTCACGAAATGGATGAAGAATTCTTGGAAGCCTTGGAATACGGGATGCCCCCTACAGGCGGATTAGGGATAGGTGTGGATCGATTAGTTATGTTACTAACGAATGCTGCCTCAATCAGAGATGTTCTCTTATTCCCTCAAATGCGTCCGCGTGATTGATTTAACTAGCGACTCGAAATCCTAAAAGATTTTGAGTCGTTTTTTTAAAAAAGTTGTTGCATCTCAAAAAAAGAAGTGTTAAGATAATTCATGTCGCCTTTTAAGAAGATAAATTAATTCGAGAAACATTTCTTAATTAATTGTTGACTTTTATTGGGGAAGCTGATAATATTGTGAAGTTGTCATTAGCGACAATGCACCATTTGAACCTTGAAAACTGAACAGCAAAACGTCAACAAACAACTTACTGATCAGCTTACGCAGATCAAAGCGAATCGTGCGTCTTCGGACGGCGATGCGCCAGCAGTATTGAGCAATCAACACTACTCTATAATGGAGAGTTT
>DATHVY010000035.1:0-7265 GCA_035461045.1 Planococcus sp. (in: firmicutes) | reverse complement strand
GCCTGCAAAGTCAGGCCTTTTTCTTTGCGTAATTTCCTGATGCGTTCTCCTAAAGTTGCCATCATTTCACCTGCTTCATCATATTAGTTTAATTATATTAAACTTTTGGTTGCATTGCCAGCAATCTCATGTTATATTTTGTTTAATTAAATTAAACTTATGATTGGGGACTGGAAAACATGAGTGATGCAGCAAGGTTAAAAAAAGCCAGTTATCATCTGTATACTTTCACCATCAGCAAGTTGATCGCCACTTTCGGCAGCTCGGTTTATGCATTCGGCATCAGTCTGTATGTGCTGGCATTAACCGGATCCGCAGCGAGCTTTGCCATCAATTTGATTTGCAGTATCGTGCCCCGGGCTTTGATGGCCCCATTTGCGGGCTATGTAGCAGACAATTATTCAAAAAAAATGGTGGTTATCGCATCACAGTCTGCGAGTATTCTGTTTGTCGGCGGCTTGCTGGTCTACAGTTGGGCAGCGGGTCTATCACTAATTGCGATTTATACAACGACCGCGCTTCTGTCAATCAGTTCAATGTTCACAGGTGTAACGTTTTCGTCAGCGATTGCCAACCTGATCGATTCCGCCCGGATCCAGCGTGCGATGAGCTTTAATCAGTCGGCCCTGGCCATTGCCACGATTGGCGGTCCTGTTGTTGGAGGCATCCTGTTTGGATTCGTCTCCATGAACGTCTTCCTGCTGATTCAGGTGGTCGCTTATACAATCGCAGTATCGCTGGAATCTACGATGGATTTCAAACTCTACACGAAACGCAGTGCAGAAGCGGCGGGAGAGGTGGGTGAGTCATTCATCACGGGAATGAAACAAGGAGTCGATTACTTGAAATCCAACCGGGTGATCATGGTCATTGTCTCGGTAGCCATTGGCGTCAACTTTTTCTTCTCTGGCTTAATGATCGGATTGCCATTTGTGACGGTTCAGCAATTGGGGGTGCAGGCAGCGCATTTCGGCATGATCGAAGCGATGATTGCGCTGGGCATGCTGATTTCCTCTATCTACTTTTCGGTACGCAAGGAAGTGCGGTTTCCGCTGCTATTTGCGAAAAGGGGCATCCTTGGTATGTCGGTACTCCTAGCCGCGATCGGGTTGCCATTGGTCGTAGAACTTTCCTATGCTGCTGTTGTGGGGTATTATCTGGTGCTCATGCTGGTTTTCGGCATCACCAATGTGTTTGTCAACACTCCGATCGGCGTTATGATGCAAAAAGATGTGGAGGAAGAATATCGGGGACGGGTTTTCGGGATGCTCGAATCCATGGCGATGGCGATGATGCCTCTCGGTTACTTAATATATGGATTGTTGTTTGATGCGTTCCCTGCAGAATATGTCGTCCTTGCCAGCAGTGTGTGTCTGATTGCATTGACCAGCTACCTGATGCGTCCATCAATCTTGAAGCAAGCCCATCCGGAACTGGAAGCACCGGCCATCGTGATCCCGGAATTGCAAAAATAAAAACCTCGTCTTGCCTTCGTCCCGCTTTATAAAAGCGGAGCGATGAGCGACGAGGTTTTTTGCATCAACCGTTGGATGAGTGACCGATCCCTGAAGGAATCACCAGTCAAAGGCTCACATAAAGCAAGGTCATTGCGGAATATCCGGACCAGCCCTTCGGCAGAAGGCTGATCATAAACGAAAGCGTTCGTTTCGAAATTCAGTGAAAAGCTTCGGTTATCCAAATTTGCGGAACCGACGGAGAAAGCTTTTTCATCGACAATAAGTGTTTTTGCATGGAGAAAACCATTTGAATACGTATAGACTTCTGCGCCTGCCACGAGCAGCTCTTTTGCAAAGTTCAAGGTAGCTTCCTGGATCAGCCGGCTGTCCGATTTGAACGGAATCATCAACTTCACATCCAATCCACTGAGCGCCGCTGTCCGCAGCGCTTCTAAAATCGGGGGATCAGGAACGAAATAAGGGGTTTGAACAAAAATGGACTCTTTTGCTTGAGTGATCAATTTGAACAGGCCGTTGCGGATTTGCTGCATTTCATTGTCCGGTCCGCTCGACACAATCTGTACATCAGCTCCTTCGCTGAAAACCCCTTTTGGAAAGTAAGAAGAAGCGAAGTTCACCGGATATTCATCCGTTGCCTGGTTCCAATCGGTCAGAAAACGATCCTGCAAAAAATGCACAGCCTCCCCGGAGAGCCGGATGTGGGTGTCTCTCCAATAACCATGCTCACTGTTTCTCCCCAGATATTCATTGCCGATATTAAACCCGCCGGTATAACCGATATGACCATCAATAACCGCAATCTTCCGGTGATTTCTATAATTGACGTTCGGGTTGATGAGCAGTTTCTTGGCGGGCAGGAATGCTACCGCTTTGCCGCCTGCCAATCGCAGCTCTTCCAAAGCGCGGTCGTTCATTGAAAAAGAGCCGATATAGTCATACAACAGCAGAACTTTGACTCCTTGTTTCGATTTATCGGTTAACAACCGGAGAAAGCGTCTTCCCAGTTCATCATCTCTGATTCTGAAGTATTCCAAGTGAACATGGTCTTTGGCAGCTTCAATATCCTGATACAGGGCATCGAATTTAGTTTGGCCATGCGTATAAAACTCAATTTGATTGTTGCGGGTGATCGGTGTTCCCTCGCTTTTCAAGGCCATGCGGATACTAT
Source organism: Planococcus sp. (in: firmicutes) (assembly GCA_035461045.1). Lineage (GTDB taxonomy): Bacteria > Bacillota > Bacilli > Bacillales_A > Planococcaceae > Planococcus. Next base: position 4,619 of record DATHVY010000035.1, on the reverse strand, counting down.
CTTTGAACTCACTGGAGATTCCCGAAGACACAGGTTCCCCTCGGTCGATGTCGATCATCTGTTCATGGACACGCTCACGAAGCAAAGGATACACATAGTTCTCTGTTGATTTCAGCTTCTTTTTGCTGAACGGCTTTCCGAAAGTTATGTATAAGAAAAAACCGATGACTGGCAGGAAAAAAAGAAGCAAAATCCATGCCCATAAAGAGGATGCCCGTTCTTTTTCAAAATACAGGATATAAATCGCCAACCCTATATTCACTAAGATGAAAATATTGATTGTCCAGCTCCACCAATCCCAGAAAATCGTCATCAGCTCCTTTGTTTCTTGTTACTTCATTACCCATAAGCAAACGAGTTTAGTCTTTTTGAGTCTAACTCTGTACTGGGCCTAGTGTTCCACATAACAATCATAAAAAGCAAGCACCTCATAGTGAGGTGCTTGCTTTGCTTTCGGCGCGCAATGCCGCGTGGGAGCGGCTGAACAGGATGATCAACAAGATGCTGAATACGGCCAAAGCGCCGGATAAAAAGTAAATGGCACCGGCCTGGACTGTCAGCAGCCAAGTAAAGAACAACGGGCCGATAATGCGCCCCATATTGTCCATGGAATACGTCATTCCCGCAGCCGTGCCGAATTTCCCTCCCGATTCCTTGGATGTCAGCGACACCAGGACGGTCCGGGCAAGGGCATTCCCGGCCGTGAAAATGCTTAAAGCGATACCGGCAAAAAGCAGGCTGTTGGTAAATGGGAGAAGAAACAGCCCGGAAGCCGTGACAATCTGAGCTCCAATGATCCACGATGTTTCCGAACCATCTTTCACACGCCTGACTACCCCGCCTTGAACGACCGCATCGACAAATCCGCTGGCCATGAACAAATAGCCCAACTGAAGAGGCGTGATTTCAATCTGGTCGATTTGGAACAACTGGAACGTTGACTCCAGACCCGCCAGAAGAAAAGTCACCATGAATGAAAACAAAAACAGATAGCGGATGCGATAGTTCCATAAATCCCGGCCGCCTTTGGGGATTAAGGCGCGTTTGACCGCCGAACCCTGGCGTACCGGTTCTTTTAAAACAATGCTTGCATAAATCATCAGCAACGCCACAAGAATGGCGGAAGCGGTGAAAGGAAGGGACAGGGAAACTGCGCCCAACAATCCCCCGATTGCCGGTCCGAAAATAAAACCAAGTCCAATCGACATGCCGAGAAGCCCCATGTACTTATTGCGGTTCTCGTCGCTAGTGATATCTGCGACATAGCCGGTTACGGCTGTGTACAGAGCGCCTGAAAATAACCCGCCGATTATTCTGGAAGCATACAGCAGCATTAAATTATCGAGAAAAAGAGAAAAAAGGAAAAAGCTCATGCCAAACCCTGCCAAGCCTACTAGGATCAACTTTTTACGGCCGACCCGGTCTGAGAACGCCCCCCATAAAGGTGCGGTAAAAAAGGAGGCGAGTGCGTAGATGGTAATCAGCCCACCTACGTGGATACTCCCATATCCTTGCTGCACAATCACTTCCGGCAGAATCGGGATAATGATGCCGAATCCGAGATAGACAAAAAATTGTACGGACATGAGAAGTGCGATTGTTTTTTTCATAGTCAATATTCCTGCTTTCTAAAAAAGGCTATGGCTTCATTTTACGCTTGTTGGCGGGGAACAACAATGGCATGTGGCTTAAGAATTATCTTCATCCTGATCCATTCAGTGGATAGGAAAGCAAAGGGAGTCGGCAACTCTAGAAAAGTTCACTGTTTTGTAATAAAAATGAAAAGTTTAAAACCCGTAAAAGATGGTATTATATTCATATGAAGAGAAAAGTCAACTATTTGTGTACGTACCGTCAGCTATTCAACTCAATGCAGTTTGAATAGCAGAGAATATAGAAGAGGTGATACGGATGGCGAAAGACGTAGAAATCCGCAAAATCGTTTCAAATCTATCCAAGCTGGGAATTCAGGCAACAATTACAAAATCTCGTGTGGAGTTATTGAAAGCACTTGCGTTGCCTCAAAATCCCCATGTCCAGTCTTAAAAAAACTCCGACACGCGATGTGTCGGAGTTTTTTTAAGCTTCTTTATCATTGCCAAACATATAATCTTTGTGATGGAATTTCATGCTGAACACAATTCCGAGCGCCAGCATATTGCCAATCAAGGAGCTGCCGCCATAGCTGATGAACGGAAGCGGAATTCCAGTGATCGGCAACAATTGGATGGTCATGCCGATGTTTTGGAAAACGTGGAACGTGATCATGGCGATAATTCCTGCACATACATACGTGCTGAACATATCTTTCAACTGCAGCGTTATTTTTGTCAAATGGTAAATGAGCATGAAAAACAGGATGATAACCGCACTGGCTCCAACAAATCCGAAATCTTCGGAGATGACTGTAAAGATGAAATCCGTGTGATTTTCCGGCACGTAAACTTGCCTTCCCTGGAAGCCTTTGCCAAAAACTTCACCAGAACCGATGGCATTCATGGCGGCAATCAAGTTATAGCCTTCAGATTCTGCGTAAGAATATGGATCAAGCCACGTGTAAACCCGGGCGAACATATAAGGCTGGAATCCGAAAACCCTGGTCAGAACTTCCGGCGTGTATAAAGCCATCCACAGAAGTGTTCCGCCAAAAACAGCGGCTGCTCCAAAACTGGGAGCGATGATTCTCCAAGTGATTCCGGAAACGACTACAACCGCCAATGTGATGGCGATAAAGACCAGGCCGGTTCCGAGATCGGGTTGGAGCATGATAAACCCGAAAGGAATCGAGAACATCCCACCGATTTTACCCAAAAGAATAAAATCGGTTTTTAATGTTTTCGCGGGATGGTTCTCGTGGTGCGTCGAAGCCAGCTTCGCCAGTGCGAGTATATAGAAGGTTTTCATAAACTCGGCGGGCTGGAGATTGACGACAGGCGTATGAAACCATGCCTTTGCACCGTTGACGGGTTCGGCGATTTGGCCGGGACCGTCAGGCGCAATCATCAGGAGCACCAATGTCAGGATGCCGAAACCATATAAATAATACGCCATTTTTTTATACTGTTCAGGATCAAAGTAAAGCAGCACGCCAATCATTGCTGTGGCCACAATGTAAAATACAGCTTGGCGCGGAACGAAATTGGTCGCGTATTGTCCTGAAGTCTGGGCGGAAGAAATCGCAATCAAGCTGACTACGAAAAATAAAAATAGGATGAAAGCGAGCGACCAATCGATGCGGTCAGCGAAGCTTTTATTAGTCTGCATTTTTTTCACCTGTACTTTTCAGATTGATATTCGGTTAATAGTATAACTTATTCCTTAAAACTATGCCCATACCAAAAGTAATAACGAATTTAAAGGGGAGATGTTTCATATTCGGATACATTAACCGTATAATGTAAAATATAGAATGAATGGAGTGGGAATCATGGCGAAAAAACCGTTGAAAGCTGATTATTACGTTCAGCATTTATACGTTTATTTAAATGAAGCTGATCAGTTTGCGCTGTTCAGCGGACTTACTTTCGCTCAATTTCTGGATGCCGTTAAGCTGCCTAAAAATCTCTTGTTTTTGAAACACGCTTATGATGATGCTTCTTTTAATATGCATACGAATCTTGAGTTTGTTTCCCAGGAAGAATATATGGAATTGCGAAAAGCGCGTGCCCATAAAAAGAGCGAGTTCTGCTGGATTGATTTTAAAAGCGAGCGGCAGCTGAATTCGCTGACTCCTCAGGAGCAGGCAGAATTGCTATATATCGGCCATAAAAAGGAACCTTTGCGCAAGCCATTCTACTCGACGCTGCAAAATGAGTTTGTGTATCTGTCGAGCGAAGAAGAGCAGACGACTAAAATATATTTCCGCCACATGGAGAGTTTGAATGAGCTGGTTGGAAATTATTTTACTCAGATCATTCGAAAAGAGGAAAATGGCCAAAATTTCTGGCGCCGCAAAATGAAGGACCAGGTACCGGAATTGCCGGGAGAACTGTTGGTCTCTTTGAAAAAAAGTTACAAACATGGAGTTTTGATTTCGTTGGCGGATCCTGAAAGAACAAAGAACACCATCGAATTGCATATCCGCCCTGTTGAAGAAATCTCTTTTCTGGATGAATTCTGGTCGGATATCCATGAATACACCAAACAGGAAGTAGAACGAAAAATCATTTTCGACAGAAAAACCAAGCAGTGGAAATAATACTCTTTCTGGAGTGTTATTTTTTTTGAAAGAAGCTTGGAGAACAAACCACTTTCGCGAAATGATTTTCGTAGTTCCCTCTTCGTGATAAAATAAGGTATATGTACTCTAGAGACAAACGATGGATGCTTATAGAAGTAAAAATGGAGGTATACTATACTATGAAAAAACGTATCGGTTTATTATATGGTGGCAAATCAGCGGAGCATGAAGTCTCGCTTTCCACTGCGCGTGCTGTGACCCAGGCAATTAATTTTGAAAAATATGAAGTTTATCCGATTTACATAACCCAAGAAGGGGAATGGAGAAAAGGGCATCCTCTGAAGGGGCCAGCAGACACGGTGGAGCAACTGCAAATTCATGCGGACTCTCCAAAAGACAACGATATTTCAAAATTCCTTCCGACAGAGGAAGTAGACAA
>DATHVY010000034.1:0-2542 GCA_035461045.1 Planococcus sp. (in: firmicutes) | reverse complement strand
CCGAAAGCGACGATTCCAATCAAACAAAGGAGAGGGGCAAAGACGGATGCAAATTAAAGAAATCAATATACGCAAGATGAAAATGATGATGAAAAAACCTTTTACCACCAGTTTCGGCACTTTCCAGGAAAAAGACTTTCTCCTGTTGGAAGTGAAAGACGAACTCGGCAATTCGGGTTGGGGCGAATCGGTGGCATTCCATTCCCCCTGGTACAGCGAAGAGACATTGGAAACGAATCTTCATATGCTCCGTGACTTCCTCGTGCCGATTCTCCTGGATACCGTAATCGGTCATCCTGATGAAGTGTCTGAGCGATTCGCCCATTTGCGGAAAAACAATATGGCGAAGTCGACCATCGAAGGTGCGGTGTGGGATTTGTTCGCCAAACGCAATAAGATGACGTTGGCAAACGCTTTAGGAGGAGAGAGGGACAAGATCGAAGTCGGCATCAGTATCGGCATCCATGAAAATATGGATGAGCTGGTTGACACGGTCCGCGGGTTTATTGAAGAAGGCTATAAGCGCATTAAGGTGAAAATCAAGCCAGGTTTCGATGTTCAGGTGATGCGCGAGCTTCGCAGGCAGTTTCCGGATATGCCAATAATGGCGGATGCCAATTCCGCTTACCGTCTCGAGGATACAGCGCTTTTGAAACAACTGGATGAATTCGGTCTGACGATGATCGAACAGCCACTGGCATCGGATGACATCATCGATCATGCAAAACTGCAGACGCAGATCAAGACGCCGATTTGTCTCGATGAAAGCATTCACTCCCTGGAAGATACGCGAAAAGCGATCGAGCTTGGCAGCACCAAAATCATCAATATAAAAATTGGGCGAGTCGGTGGTCTGACGGAAGCGAAAAAAATTCATGATTATTGTATGGAACAGGGCGTTCCGGTCTGGTGCGGCGGGATGCTCGAATCGGGTATTGGACGCGCGCATAATGTGGCGCTGACGACGCTGCCAAATTTCATCCTGCCGGGTGATACGGCAGCCTCATCGCGTTATTGGGAGGAAGATATCATATCGCCTGAAGTGACAGTGGAAGACGGTTTTATCACTGTACCGAAAGCGCATGGCATCGGTTATGAAGTAAATCATGCAGTACTGGATAAATTCACCGTCGACAGCTGGCATTTTGGCACTGAAACCGTGCAGTTGGAGTCATAGGACAATAAAATCGAATGAAATTGGGGGAGAGCAGATGAAGAAGAGTTTTCAGATTGGCGCAGCATTTATCGGTGTTATTGTCGGGGCGGGTCTCGCGTCCGGCCAGGAAGTTTTGCAATTCTTCACAAGTTTTGGTGCTATGGGCATCGTCGGCTCTCTCGTTGCGGCTGCTTTGTTCGCATTTCTTGGCATGAATTTGGCGCAGCTGGGCAGCCGGCTGCAAACCAAATCACATCATAACGTCATTTACCATATATGTGGGAAATATTTGGGCGTGGCTGTCGATTTTGCCATCACCTTTTTCCTGTTTGGCGTAACCGTCGTGATGTTTGCCGGTTCGGGTGCCATATTCGAACAGCAATTCGGCATTCCGGGCATGGTGGGCAATATTTTCATGGCCGTTCTGGTCATCGCTACGGTCCTGTTGAAAGTCAATAAAGTCATCGCGATGATCAGCACATTTACACCGGTGTTGCTGCTAACGGTTATTGTCATTACGGTTTATTCATTAGTGAATTTCGATTTTGCTGCCGCTGACTTCTCGGCGGGCTCGGACAATCAGGCCGCGTCCAATTGGCTGCTCGGAGCCCTGTTATATGTTTCCTATAATATCGCGGCCGGCGCTGCAATGCTCACCGTTATGGGCGGGACTGTGAAAGATGAAAAAGTAGCGGCATGGGGTGGCATCATAGGCGGACTCGGTTTAGGCTTCTTAATTTTATTGATAAACGTGTCCATGCTGACGCAAATAAAAGAAATTGCAACAATTCCAATGCCGATGCTGTTCCTAGCCAATAACGTCGGCTCTGTCATGGGTGTCGTCATGTCGGTCGTATTGCTTGGCATGATCTACAACACGGCAGTTGGCATGCTTTATGCGTTCACCGCTCGTTTGGTGAAACCCGATACAGTGAAATTCAAAATGTCGGTGGGCTTATTCGGTGTCGTTGCTTTCGGTTCAAGCTTTGTCGGATTCATCACACTCGTGGGTACTGTTTACCCGGTAATGGGCTATTTAGGATTCGTCCTGATTGCGGCCATAGTATTCGCCTGGTTCCGGCGGAACAAGCCGGATGCAGCTAACGATGTCGCGGAAGAGGAAGCTTCTGCGTATTGACTCGCGTCCCAGGGAAAGAAACAATTCTAATTGATTCTAACAAAACAAGATAATTGCATGCAGAATAAAATCCATTCCCGCGAACATTAGGTTCAGGGGAATGGATTTTTGGTTTTTATGCAGAAATCGGAATTGGCGTGAATTGTATCGCTCCCCGGGAATGAAAAACAATAAAAATAGCCGCATCCGGAAACCAGTGTGGTTTCCGGATGCGGCTATTTCATAGCTGGAGTGGGAACTTCTTAAGC
>DATHVY010000033.1:0-5294 GCA_035461045.1 Planococcus sp. (in: firmicutes) | reverse complement strand
GGCGATCTCCTGCGTGACAGGCAGGCATGTTAACCGCTACACCACGGGACCATTTGGTTGCGGGGGCAGGATTTGAACCTGCGACCTTTGGGTTATGAGCCCAACGAGCTACCGAACTGCTCCACCCCGCGACAATAATATTGTAGTTTACTTCTTATGCTTAACATCTTCCGAATAAGAATCGGTTGCGTCAGTACCAGCATTAAAAGTTATTCCAGAAAAACTAATATGTATGAGAAAGTCTTAGACTTCCTAAAATAAAAGTTGGTGACCCCTACGGGATTCGAACCCGTGTTACCGCCGTGAAAGGGCGGTGTCTTAACCGCTTGACCAAGGGGCCATATTGGCTCCGAAGGTAGGACTCGAACCTACGACCATCGCATTAACAGTGCGGTGCTCTACCACTGAGCTACTTCGGAATAACATTTATGTACCAGTCGACTTTTTCTATTATAAAGACCTTCATAAGAATCGTCAATAGTTTTTATTCATTTACTTCAGAATAGATGAATATGCTCAATCAAAAAGAAAAACTGCCGAGGGCTACTCGACAGTTTGATAAGTTGAATCTCAAAATCTGATACTATTCAGCCAGCAGTTTGCCGGAGCATTTCCCGCAGCGGTAACGCTCCGTATTCATCCGGATTTTGCGGATGTAGTTTGTTCCGCACGCTGCACAGAGATAACGATATCGTTTCGTTGTTGCCCGTTTCGCCTTATGCTCAACTAAAGAGCAGAATCTCGGAGAACCGGTTTCCTGCAAGAGCTTTCGGAAATCAGCGTCTCTGTGTTTATAGCCTTTTCCTTCAAGATGCAGGTGATAATGGCAGAGTTCATGTTTGATGATGCCTTCTAATTCGTCGAAACCAAACTTGCCATAGGAATGGGGATTGATCTCGATATTGTGGGACTTCAACATATATCTTCCGCCCGTGGTCCGCAATCTTGAATTGAAAATTCCTTGGTGCCTGAAAGGCTTTCGAAAAAACTGCTGCGATATCTCCTTGATCAGTTCAGTCAATTCATAATTTGTCATTTCTTTTCCCCTATTAAGCGTTTTCACCTTGCTGGTCTTTCGGCTGCAGCATTGTCAAAGCGATTCTGCCTTTTTCTTTCTCCACTTTCTCTACCCACGCAGTGACAATGTCTCCTACCGCCACAACTTCCAGCGGGTGCTTGACGAATCCTTTTTTGAGTTTTGAAATATGGACAAGACCATCCTGCTTCACGCCAATGTCCACGAATGCTCCAAAGTCGACGACGTTGCGGACAGTTCCTTGAACTTCCATTCCCGGAAGCAGATCTTCCATTTTCAAAATGTCGTTCTTCAATAAAGGCTGTGGAAATTCATCGCGCGGATCCCGTGATGGCTTTTTCAATGCGTCCAGAATGTCAGTCAATGTAATCTCTCCGACGCCCCACTCTTCGCTCAGGTCTTTCAGTTGAAGCTCGCCCAGTTTAGCTGCGACTTCCGGTTTGCCGACGTCCTTCTTGTCCGCACCGACCAACTTCAGCAACTTGTCCGCCACTTCGTAGCTTTCAGGATGAATGCCGGTGGCGTCCAACGGATTTTTCCCTTCCGGTATTCTCAGGAAACCGATCGCCTGCTCATAGGTTTTGGCTCCAAGGCGCGGAATTTTCTTCAGCTGGACCCGGGAAGTGAATCGGCCATTTTCATCCCGGACTTTGATGACGTTCTCAGCGACCGTCTTGCTGAGGCCTGCCACGTATTGCAGCAATGAACTTGATGCAGAATTGACGTTGACACCCACTTGGTTAACCGCAGTTTCCACCACGAAAGTCAATTGATCAGCCAGCTTTTTCTGGGATACATCGTGCTGGTATTGGCCGACGCCTACCGCTTTCGGATCGATTTTCACCAGCTCCGACAACGGGTCCTGCAAGCGACGGGCAATCGAAGCGGCACTCCGCTCCTCAACTTGAAGGTCCGGAAATTCAGTTCGCGCTATTTCAGAAGCGGAATAAACGCTAGCGCCCGCTTCGTTAACAATCACGTAAGAGATATCAGCTTGCGTTTCGTTCAAGAAATCCGCAGTAAACTGCTCTGTTTCTCTTGAAGCTGTACCGTTTCCAATTGCCATGATCTCAATCGGGTATTTCGCTGTCAGGCGCTGCATCACTTTCTTGGCACCAGCCAGATCATTTCGAGGTGCATGCGGATAAATGACCGCCACTTCAAGCAGCTTCCCGGTTTCGTCGATGACAGCCAATTTACACCCTGTCCGATACGCAGGATCGATACCCAGCACCATCTTGTTTTTCATCGGTGGCTGCAGCAAAAGATTCCGCAGGTTTTCAGAGAAGATGTGAATGGCCTGCGTTTCCCCGATTTCACTCAGTTCCGCCCGGATTTCCCGTTCAACAGAAGGTTGGATCAAGCGTTTATAGCCATCTTCAATCGCTTCTGCCACTTTCGCGCTTGAAGGCGTCGACTCTTTCAGCCACTTGTTTTTCATCAACGTAACGATGCGGTCTACCGGTGGATTGATCGCCACTTTCAATACGCCCTCTTTTTCACCGCGGTTGATTGCCAATATGCGATGCGGAACTATTTTTTGCACCGCTTCTTCATATTCATAGTACATCTCGAATACTTGTTTTTCGTCTTCATGGTTCTTTTTCGCACTCGTAGCAATCGTCCCGTTTTTGCGGGTCATGTATCGGACTTTCTCCCTCATGTCCGGATCATCCGCAAAAGTTTCCGCCAAAATGTCCTGTGCTCCCTGGACCGCTTCTTCTTCACTTTGCACCCCAAGGTCTTCGCTGACAAATTCCCGCGCTTTATCCAACACATTCCCAGAAGTGAACTCCATCAGCCAATCCGCCAGCGGCTGCAAGCCTTTTTCTTTGGCAATGATGGCTTTTGTTCTGCGCTTTTGCTTGAATGGGCGGTACAAATCTTCCACCCTTTGCAGGACAGTCGCCTGGTTGATCGCTCCTTCAAGTTCGTCAGTCAGTTTTTCCTGCTCGGCAATCGAGCGGATCACTTCCGTTTTTCGCTGTTCCAAATTCTGAATGTATGTATATCGGTCGTCGATGGATTTGATCTGAACTTCATCCAAAGAACCGGTCGCTTCTTTTCGGTAACGGGCAATAAATGGCACGGTGTTTCCGTCTTCGATCAAACTGATCACTTGCGCGACTTGCTGAGGACGCACCTCGGTTTCTTTTGCGATCAGATTATGAATTTGCTGCATTTCCATAAAGACACTTCCCTTCATTTCCAAACCATTTTACCATAAAAAAAGAAGCCTTCTCATTTGAGGAGGCTTCCAGCGATGAATGTTGCGTCATCCCCTGTTTCAATTGAAGAAAGGATATCATGATACAAACGCTCGGGTGTGACTGAACGTCGCATCATCGCTTTCGGGTTTTTCAGTTCCACTCCGTCGGAATGAATCAGAAATAAATCATTCTCTACATACGTATACAGTTGAGTCCGCAATTTTTGCGGCCGGCCGGACAAATAACCCATTACCGGAAGCGGATAAATCATTTCATCCGTTTCTTTCCGGTAAAGATAAAAGCGTATATTCCCGACGCAACTGTACTCCAACGTTTTTCTTTTAAAATCCACTTTGAATACCGCTACTGCAGCGCCACGCTTTTGCAGCATTAAGTTGTTGAAGCGGTACATCATTTCATCGATCGTTTCGTGATGATGCTCTTTCAGAATTTGAGGAATAACCTGGGATGATTCCCTGGCTACCGGCCCGCTTCCAAGTCCATCGGCTATGGAGCAAATAAAATAATCATCCGTCAAGACGGTATAGTAACTGTCTCCGGACTCATAATTCCCTTTTTTTGCTGCATTGAAAACACAAGCATCGACAAAGTTATGTTTTATATTTTCCACTATGAAATTCCACCAGCTGCCAAAATTGCTTCCTGAAGCTTTTTGATCGCTTTTCGCTGCAGTCGGGAAACGTGCATCTGCGAAATCCCCAGTTTGTCCCCGGCTTCTTTTTGGCTTAATTGTTCAATATAAGTGAACTGGATGATCTGCTTTTCCCTCTCGGAAAGAACATCCATTGCGTCAGCCACCAGCAGCCGCTGATCTGCTTTTTCATAGCCGTCGTCTTCCTGTCCAACCACATCAAATAGGGTCACCGTGCTGCCGTCAGAGTCTGCTTCTAAAGAATGATCCATGGAAAGGGCTTGATAACTTTTACCCATTTCCATCGCTTCCAGCACATCGTCTTCTTCCACGTCAAGGTATTCCGCGATTTCCCATACTTGAGGAGATCTTTGCAATTCTCTGGTCAAGACTTCCACGGTGGCTTTTATGCGTGGACCCAATTCCTTAATCCGGCGGGGAACATGGATTGCCCATGTTTTGTCACGCAGGAACCGTTTAATCTCACCGATTATCGTTGGCACGGCAAAAGCTTCAAAGCTTCTGCCGTAGGAAGGATCATATCTTCTGATGGCACCTAAAAGCCCCAGCATTCCGACTTGAGCTATATCTTCATGGTACGATTTCCCATTGGAATATTTTCGGGCAATCGATTCGACTAAGCGTTTATAATTTAATACCAAGTTCGTTTGGGCTTCTTCATCTTCATTTTTCTGGTAAGCCTCAATCCATTCAAGCACCTGCTCTTTGGTCGGCTGATTAGGATGAGATTGTTTCGACATCCTCTTCCACCTGCTCTCCTCCAACATACTTAGTCATGAAGACCGTGACGCCTTCCTGATGATGGACTTTTACTTCATCCATCAAAGTTTCGATCAAGTATAGGCCAAGACCTCCTTCGCGAAGAAAAGCCCCTTCCTCTTGATCGTGATATGGACCTACTTTTGCCTTTGTTTCTTCAAAATTGAAACTTTGGCCATGATCAGCTACCATAATTTCAATCTTATCGCCGTATAGCGCACAACCAATGACAACTTCGCCTTCTTCGCCTTCGGAATAAGCGTGCTGGACTGCATTTGTCACCGCTTCACTGGATGCGATTTTCAAATCTTCAATATCATCGAATGTAAAACCGATGCGGCTTGCCAATCCCGAAATCGTCAAACGTGCCACTCCGACATATTGCGATTTGGCCGGCACTCTCATTTCAACATAATCGAAAGGACGCATATCAATTACCACCTTTTCCAACTGATTCGATGTCCATGATTTCGCCCAAACCAGTAATGTCGAATAAACGTTTCAAACGTGTTGAGAGGCCTTTCAGCTTCACATGTCCGCCTTTAGCATTTACCGACTTATAGAATGCCACGAAAACCCCTAATCCAGTACTATCCATATAATCAACGTCGGAAAG
>DATHVY010000032.1:0-2355 GCA_035461045.1 Planococcus sp. (in: firmicutes) | reverse complement strand
TTCATCTGTCGTGGAGAAAAGGTTCTTCAATGATTTTGTTTCATTTGTCATTAGTTTAAAATCCTTTCGTCTTGCAGTCCTCATTCTATTGTAGAACTTTCAAACCTTTACCGCAAAGAATTGATAATGCAGAAGGTTTCCGCTTGCAAATGCATGCCGTTTTTATTAAACTGATTATGGGTTAGCACTCAGAGAGTGAGAGTGCTAATGAAAATGTATAGATAATCTGAGGAGGGTGTTTCAATTGTTAAGACCATTAGGAGACCGTGTTGTAATTAAATTGATCGAAGCGGAAGAAAAAACTTCAAGCGGGATTGTGTTGCCGGGATCGGCGCAGGAAAAACCGCAAGAAGGAAAAGTCGTCGCAGTAGGCAATGGTGTCGTTGGTGACAATGGACAACGCACAGAATTGGACGTCAAACAGGGCGACCGTATCATCTTCTCGAAGTACGCTGGAACGGAATTGAAATATGAAGGCAATGAATACTTAATCTTACGCGAAAGCGATATTTTAGCAGTTTTAGAATAGAATCTATCGAACAGAAAGAGGAGGAAACGGAACATGGCAAAAGAGATTAAATTCAGTGAAGATGCCCGCAGTTTAATGCTGCGCGGTGTGGATAAATTAGCAGATGCAGTAAAAGTGACGCTTGGGCCAAAAGGGCGCAACGTTGTGCTTGAAAAGAAATTCGGCTCACCGTTGATCACGAATGATGGTGTAACGATTGCGAAAGAAATTGAGCTTGAAGATGCATTTGAAAACATGGGGGCGAAACTTGTCGCTGAAGTGGCTTCTAAGACCAATGACATCGCTGGTGACGGTACGACAACTGCTACGGTATTGGCGCAGGCCATGATCCGTGAAGGGCTTAAGAACGTCACTGCAGGCGCAAACCCGGTGGGCATCCGCCGCGGCATCGAATTGTCTGTTGAAAAAGCAATTGCTGAGTTGAAGGCGATTTCCAAGCCGATCGAAGGCAAAGAATCGATTGCTCAAGTAGCTGCGATTTCATCCGGAGACGAAGAAGTCGGTCAATTGATCGCTGAAGCAATGGAGCGCGTCGGCAACGATGGCGTCATCACGCTTGAAGAGTCCCGCGGATTCACAACTGAACTTGATGTTGTAGAAGGCATGCAATTCGACCGTGGATACCAGTCTCCATACATGGTGACGGATTCAGATAAGATGGAAGCGGTTCTTGAGAACCCATACATCCTTGTAACAGATAAGAAAATCAACAACATCCAGGAAATCCTTCCGGTATTGGAGCAAGTGGTTCAACAAAGCAAACCCCTGTTGATCGTTGCTGAAGATGTTGAAGGCGAAGCGCTTGCGACGCTGGTCGTCAACAAATTGCGTGGAACATTCACTGCTGTAGCGGTTAAAGCTCCAGGATTCGGTGACCGCCGCAAAGCGATGCTTCAAGATATCGGCGCATTGACAGGTGCTGAAGTGATTACCGAAGACTTGGGTCTTGACCTGAAGACCACGGACATCACACAACTTGGCCGCGCAAGCAAGGTCGTCGTATCGAAAGAAAACACGACAATCGTTGAAGGCGCCGGAGATCCGGACCAAATCATTGCACGCGTTGCACAGATCCGCAACCAGCTGGAAGAAACAACTTCTGAGTTCGACAAAGAGAAACTGCAGGAGCGTCTGGCGAAATTGGCTGGCGGCGTTGCAGTCATCAAAGTCGGAGCGGCTACTGAAACCGAGTTGAAAGAACGCAAACTTCGCATTGAAGATGCTTTGAACTCAACTCGTGCAGCAGTGGAAGAAGGAATCGTTGCTGGTGGTGGTACTGCACTGGTCAACGTATACAACAAAGTGGCCGAACTTCTTGAAACACAAGAAGGCGACGTTGCAACTGGTGTGAACATTGTTCTTCGCGCACTTGAAGAGCCGGTTCGCCAAATCGCAACGAACGCGGGCCTTGAAGGATCCATCATCGTTCACCGTTTGAAAACCGAAGAAGTCGGCATCGGCTATAATGCGGCAAACGGCGAATGGGTCAACATGGTGGATGCTGGAATCGTCGATCCAACTAAAGTTACCCGTTCAGCATTGCAAAACGCAGCCTCTGTTGCAGCGATGTTCCTGACGACTGAAGCAGTAGTCGCAGACATCCCTGAACCAGCAGGACAAGGCGGCGGCATGCCAGATATGGGCGGCATGGGCGGCATGATGTAATAAAGGTGTAAAAACCTTGTTATATCAACATTTATATGCCTTTACACCTTTATTGGTGTTTGAAAAAGTGAGCGATAGTAGTCGATAAGATTTTTAGAGAGGTCTTTCATTAAGTTACTAAACTTATTGGAAGCCTCTTTTTTTATATTTTTTTTTATTAT
>DATHVY010000031.1:0-7776 GCA_035461045.1 Planococcus sp. (in: firmicutes) | reverse complement strand
ACCTTTGATCGTTTCTAAACTCATCGGTCTCAACTCCTCTTTGGGGGTGAATTGCTTCCCTATATTTTATTTCAAGTTGAAGATAAATGAAAGTTTAATGATTTATACCTTCTTTCGCCATTTCATAAACCTTCAATTATATTACGTCCATATTTATATTATGTAAACAAAATATTGAACACCAACCTTATATGCTCTTTGTATAACTATTTAACTTTAAAGTAAATCTTCCCGCAAATAAAAACAGGGATCAAAGTTGACCCCCGCTCCCCTCTTTGCATATGGAATTCAGGTGCGTTTCGAGTATGTTCCTTGCCTTGTCCGGCTTATTCACCGCTCCGCGCAGCATGGCATCCATGGCCAACCCATCCATCAACGCGTATAATCTGTCCGTTTCCAGGCTCAAATCTGTCTCTTTCTTCAACAGATTCAGCATCACAAGGTTCGACATAATGGATTTCACCGCCTGATAAATGCTGTCGCGGCTGGCATCAAATGATTTTCCCGAGTGTTTGGACTGCAGCTTAAGGATCAGCCTGGCTTCAACCGCTGAACTCCCGCTTCCGGTTTCAGGCAATAACCCGATCAGCAGCTGCAGTATTTTTTCCTGCGGCGGCAAATCCACCATGAAAAGTTCAGCGGTTCTTTCAGCAAGAGTTGCGTGAATCAGGTCTTCCGTATATACCAACAGCTCATCCTGTGTTGTGAAATAATAACGCAGCGCACCAAGAGTGATTCCGGCCTCCTTGGCAATATTCCGTACAGATGCTCCTCTGACGCCCTCCTTTAAGATAATTTTCCACGTGGCATGTGCGATATCCAGCTTTTTGGTGTCGTGATCGATTAGTTTAGGCATATATCCATTTTATCAGAATACTTTTATTATTCAATAAATATAGTACAGGTGTATTAAATAAATTCCTTCCACTCGTTCTATTTAATACAGTCGTATTATCAAATAGTTAATAACTTTGCTGCTTTGTGGATAACCCCTTTTTCCTGTGGGTTACTGTATAACTGCTGTCCCCAGGGATTTCCGACTTTTTATAGGCTCAGCATCCTTATCAGAAATATGATCATGTCTCCGAGCTTCGACAGTAGCCCGCCCCGGCAATTAAAAGAGCCGCCCCAGAAAATTCCGGTGCGGCTCCTTGCGTGTTTCATTTTTTAAAATTGTCTTGCATTATAATCCTCGTTTTTCGTCATCTTCGAACAGCTCTGTGTCTTTGTTTGTATCTTCATCAATATCCACTTCTTCGCGGCGGAGGGTTTCTGAGATGTGCTCGGTGTCAGTGACTTTTCTTTTGGTCACCACAATCTCTTCTGTGACCACCTCTATTTTCGTCACAACCAGTTTTTCCTCGACGATTGGTATGTGGAGTTCATCCCCTACCTGATATGGCTCCTTTTGAATTACTTCATCAGGATTGCCGCTGTCCGTCACCGGTCTGCGTTCCACCCAGACGTCATCGCGTTCCACAGGCACATCCATATCCTCCTGTTCTTCCACTATCCGTTTCTTGACGTTGATCTCGCCGGTCTGCACGTGTTCCTTGTGCACCTCCAGCTGCTCCTCGTGCAATAACAGGCTGTCCTCCTCAGTGCCGGATAGCTTTTTCCGGCGTTCCTTCCTGCTCATAGTGGGCGGCGCTTCAGTTTCTTTGTCTTCAACGAACGCAGTGTCGACTGCATCAGTATCTGTTGGCATTTCGCTCTCTTGATAAACTTCATCATCCAGCAACAGGAAAATTTCCCCGTTTTCAATGCGGCGATTATATTCTTCCGCCTCTCCCCTGCTGAATCCCATTTCTTCAAAGACGTTCTTCAAAGAGCTGTTTCCTGAAAACAGTACTCTGAACTTGTCGATCCAGTCCCCGTCCTGCTCCGTGCTGAAATGAACTTCTGAATGAGAACGAAGCGCATTTATTTGCTCATTGTCTTTGGCAATGACATATATATTGTCGGATGGGTAACCTTCGTTTTTCAATTCTTCAATTTTTTCCTGCACTTCCATTTGTCCGCCAAAAAAATCGAATCGTTTATTGCCCTTTTTATCCATTGTTTCCATACCTCCAACAATCGATTTTCAATACTTTTGTCCGTATAGATTCACTACCCTCTGCCATTTCAATCAAAACTCTCCGAAGTATTGGGCATTCAAAAAGCCTTTCCAATTATGGAAAGGCAACTTGTAATTCCGCTATTTCTTTGAGCGGGATTTGTAATCTTTTTCAATATCTTTTTTCCAGTCGCGATCGAGGGATTTGCCTGTGCGGAACGAGGTCACGGCGTCGTTCAGGACTTTGTAATTCAGCTGGGTTCCTTCAGCATCAGCATGGTACTTGACGGCAAATTCCTCTGCCACCCCGAATTGCTGCGCTGTGGCAACGGCGTCGATATTGGCGCCAAGGAAAATGAATTCCCAATTGGAATTGGCTTTTTGCGCCGCAATCATTTCGTGGATTTTCCGGTAATTGTATTCGCAGCTTGCATTTTCCATGCCGTCCGTCGTGATGACGAACATCACCTTGTCCGCGCGCTCCTGTTCCATTGTCCGCTGTTGCGCGTTGCTTATTTTTTGGATGGTCGAACCGATGGCATCGAGCAACGCCGTCATGCCACCCACTTCGTAATCCGTTTCCGTCAGCGGGGAAATTCCTTTCAGGTCAATCCGGTCATGCAGCAGTTCATATGCCTGATTGAAGAGCACCGTCGTCACACGGACATCACCAGGCAGACTGCGCTGCTTTTCCACCAACGCGTTGAATCCGCCGATTGTATCCTTTTCCAGGCCTGCCATTGAACCGCTCTTGTCGAGAATGAAAACCAGTTCCGTCATTTCGTTTTTCATCGTGAGTTCCTCCTCAAGTTTTCTTTACAACTTAAGGATACGATTTTTGGAAAGTGGATTGGTCGCTTCCAAAGCGACATTTCAGGCACCGAGCGGAAACGCCATATCCTAATCCTCTTTTGTCAGTTACGATGTGCCCCGTAAACCAGAAATCATATTACTCCGGTCAATAAAACTGTTTGAAATAGTTCAGGAACAGCTCATCATCCCAGGCGAGACGGTATTTCATTTCCTCCAGGTATGCATATTCGTAAGTATCATTAACCTGGTAGATGCTCTGATCCAAACCACTCTGTTTTAAAAGTTGCTGAACCGAGCTGGCCCCAGCTTTCTGTTCCGGCCTGTGGTCAGATTCCGCACTTTCCTGCAATTCTTCTACGAAACTGCTAAGCCCTGATTTCACCAGTTCCTGCCGCTCCCGTTCTCCGGATAAACGGAAGCCAGTGAATAAGATTTCTATATCATAAAAAGTCAGGCGTTTTTTCCCGACGAATAGATCCAATGCCTCTTCTTCCAGTTTCCGGATTAGCGGAATCTCCTTTTTCCTTTCCTTGAGCGCCCGGACAATGTTCATATAATACCAGCTTTGATCGCGTTTCCCTCTGTTGAATCGGCTCCAAACATTGCTCCCCGGCTTCTGTGCATCAGCCTGGACAGACCGCAGATTATGCAATTTATCGGCCAGTATCAAATACAATTCTTCTGTGGGATGGGATGGCAAGTTTTCGATGGTGTGCTGTTTGCGCAATTCCCAGGAAAGTGTTTTATCGGGTTCCGATGCGGCTTTTACAAGCATCAGGATCTCCTCGCCAAAATGTTTGAATAATTCTTCCTCAGTTGCATCCGTGTCTTCCAGCGTATCATGCAGCAGCGCGGCAGCAATCAGCTGTTCCGGCTGTCGTTCTTCCATTAGAATCAGTGCCACACCAAACGGGTGCGTGATATACGGGATATTGGTCCCTTTGCGGTATTGGCCATCATGCTTGATAGCTGCAAAGCGGGCTGCTTTATCAATCAGCTGATTCATGCGACTCCCCCCATTCCTCATCGGTTTCCAAAGACTTGCTGTTGCATTAATCTTACCATATTCAAACAGGCTTTTATCAGCGTTTAAATCATCTTCAAAGATAAAGAAGGAAATGATGAAAATATTTACAGACAATTCAAATAAATAAGTTTATACTATAAATGCAATATATTTGAAAGGAGAATGTCCATGAATAAAATTACCAAATCGCTGGCTGTTGTTGTCCTGGCTGCATCGCTTGTCTCGCCTTCCGCTTACGCCAAGAGTGATCAGGCCAAGGAATCGCTGGTGGCACTCGGGGATTCCATTCCGTTCGGCCTTAATCTCGGAAAAACCAACCAAAATCCATATAAAGCGGCCTATCCGTACTTAATCGGAGCTGAAGAGGATCTGCGGGTCAGAAATCTCGGCGTGTCAGGCTGGCAGAGCGATCAATTGCTGGATGCCCTGGAGGACGAACAGAAATACCGCCAGGCCGTGGCACATGCGGATTATGTCACCATCACGATTGGCAATAATGACCTTCTCGCAATTCTTCGCGCAGCGGCGAACGAAAGCGGCGGCGATCCTGCGTTGTTCCAGCAATTGCTGTTGCTGAAGCTGGGCACCAGTGATGTGTTTGACAATATTTCAGCGGCAATCAATGAAACACGTTCCCTGACGGATGCTCCGATTGTGCTTTACAATGTCTACAATCCGTTCCAGGTGACTGACCAGCTTCATTATGTAGCCAATTCGGTCTTGCCGATTATCAATCAAACGTTTGCCGCTTTGGCAGCTAACGGTGAAAATGTCCACTTAGCAGATGCCTATAGCGCATTTGGCAATGATCAGGCAACGTATGTTATCGCAGGTGATATCCATCCCACTGCAGCCGGCCAGCAGGTTCTTGCTGAAATCGGCAGTGCCGCATTCGGCTTCGATTGAAACGAAAAGCTCCCATCCGCCAGCTTGCGGTTAGGAGCTTTTTTTGCTTTTCATTAGTTTACAAGGGATTATTGAAGGTTTTTCAGAACTTTTGACAAAGGATAGATACCCAGGCTCTGGATGATCAGGGACAGCAGAATCGCGGCAAAAGTCAACGATACCAAAATTTGTTCGCTGCCGGAAGCTGTTTCTTCAAGCCAGAGCAGCAACGCCACCGACATTGCACCTTTTATGCCTGACCAGGCGGTTAGGGTAATGGTTGAAAAGTCATTTTTAAATTCTCGTCGCCACCTGGGCACACCATAGATGATTGCGGCTATGACGATAAAACGGATGATGATGGCGAGCAGGAATATTGCGATTGCAAACCACCACTCTGAAAATGCCAGATACTCAGCGCCGCGGATGCCGATCAGAAGAAACAGCACTGCCAGCAATACCGGCGTGACGATATCCCAAAAACCATCAAGCGATTCTTTGAGATTATCCCCCTTAATATCCTTGCTCATTTCATAGGACACAAAAATGCCGGCGGCTACTGTCGCCAGCACACCTGAAACTCCGATGGCTTCACTGATATAAAATCCCCCGTATGCACCAACTATACTCAGCATGACCTGATATTTTTTATCCTGCATAAAACGGATCGACTTCCTCATCAGCCAGCCGATCCCGATGCCAATCAGTATGCCGCCAATCGAGACCAGGAAGAGCTCCGAAAGGAATTGACCAATAGAAAAGTTCCCTCCTGTCTGGTACATTGTCAGGAAAACGGTGAAAAAGACGATGCTTGTGCCATCATTGATCATCGACTCTCCTTCCACCATATCTACAATTTGCTCTGCGCCGGTGCTTTCTTGCAGAATTACAGTGACCGATGCCGGATCAGTAGGTGCAAAAATTGCAGCCACCAGAAAAGCTGCAGTAAATGACAGCGCGGTAAAGAGCGTGCCGGCCAGGTAAATGGACAGACCCAGCAGCAAGACGGTAGCAATCATGCCGAACGTACTTAAAGTAAGGATAATGCCGATATTTTCCCTTAACCGTTTCAGGGGAAACTGGTAAGCAGATGTAAAAAGGATGGCCGGAAGAAAGACGTTGAAGATAATATCTTTCGAGATGGTGAAATTATCGAAATAAGGAACAAAGGATAATCCCAATCCTATGACGACCAGCACAACAGGAACCGGGAAAAACTTCTTCTTGATATCGATCGTGTAGACGATATAACCGATAAATAATAGGATAAGCATTTGATGTGTGACCACCAAAACGACCCCCTGTCCCGTTTTTACTGTGAGGTGTGTTTAATAAAAACTTCCCTAATCATTAATCCTCTTCTCCAATTTGCTTGCGCAATTTTATCAGTGATTGATGGAGCCGGCTTTTGATCGTTCCTACAGGTTCGTCTTCAATCCTGGAAATTTCAGGCAGCGTATACCCTTTCCAGTAAAAGAGATTTATTGTGCGGAGCTGCGCCGCGGTTAAGCATTTCTTCGCTTCGGTAATTTCATTATGATCAATCAACCGCTCTATTTCATTGGAGTGATTTTCCTGTTCCAATAACTGAACATCACCAAAAGCTCTCTTAGAGCGATTATGCGCCTGCTCCTGGCGGAAATAATCAATACAGACATTCCTGGAAACTGTCAAAAGCCAGTTAACAAAACTTCCTTTCGACTCGTCGTAAATGCTGTCAGTGGTCCACAGTTTCAGAAAAATCAACTGGCTGATTTCCTTCGTTTTGTCGGAATTGCCATTGCAGAATTTAAAGACAAAACTATAGACCAGTCTAATATAGCGTTCATAAAGTTCTTCCAATGCGGCGCGGTGTTTCTGATAGACCAGCTCCATCAATTCCCTGTCACTTTTGAATTCCATTTCAGCGCACACCTTCTTCCCGCAGTTTCTGGTTTGCAGCAATAAAGTTTCAAAAAACGGAAATTAAATAGGATGAATTTCAAACCGAATTAAGGGTTTATACGTTACTTATAATATAGAGAATATTCAGAGAAATAGAAAGTCCCAATGCAATAACTTGTTTTTGTGCCAGGCAATTTCCGAATCCACGCAATCCTTTGACCCTGCTGCCTTCGGCGAACTTGAAAAATACTTGATAAAGGAGTGCAAAAAAATGGAAAAGCGCTGGTTTCTTTTTCTAATCCTTTCAGCATTATTGATAATGACGGCTTGCGGCAATGACCAGGATAACTACATGGGAGGAGGAGACCCTAACCAACCGGAGGAAACGGAAGAACCAGCTGGTACTGAAGAAAACGATGACGATGATGCAAACGGCGAAAATGATGACAGCGACGACAATGGGGACAGTGAAGATTCCGAACAAGCTTTAAGGGTAATGGAAAATGAAGATCTTGGTGAATACCTGGCAGATTCCGAAGGGATGACCCTCTACTACTTCACAGATGATGAAAGGGAAACAAGCAATTGTGTCGATGCATGTTTATTCAACTGGCCTGCTTTTACGGCTTCGGACATCGAGGAGCCGGAGGGCTATGAGGATGACGATTTCGACACGATCACAAGAGACGATAACGGAGAAGAACAAGTGACCTATAAAGGGTATCCACTCTATTATTTCAGAAACGATTTGGCTGAGGGAGATGTGAACGGCCACGGCATGAATGATGCCTGGTATGTGGTCAATGATACAACGGAATTTCCGGAGTGACTCGAGGACAAAAACCCAAAAAAGCAGCTATTGTAGAAATTACAATAGCTGCCTTTTTATTTTTCAATGCGCAATTCTTTCAGTCTTATGTATTTCCATTTTAACTTGGTCATTTCCGACTCACAGGATATACTTAACTCTGTTCGTTAAAATTGAAGAGGTGAAATTTTTTGAGAAGCGGAAATCCAAGTTTGAAAAAAGAAGCATTTGAGAAATTCGATAATATCGGCTCCGGCCAGACGATGACCATCCAAGGAACGGTCAACAAAACTTTGATTC
>DATHVY010000030.1:0-12582 GCA_035461045.1 Planococcus sp. (in: firmicutes) | reverse complement strand
GGGCACATCTTCTTCAGTTTATCCATTGCGTTTGCAATTATGATCACGTATTCAAGTTATCTGCCAAAGCGCGCGGATATCACGAATAACGCGTTCATCACCGGTTTTGCTAACTCAAGTTTCGAATTGCTTGCCGGTATTGGGGTTTTCGCAATCCTTGGCTTTATGGCTGCACAATCGAATGTAGCTGTAGCAGATGTAGCAACAGCGGGTGTCGGCTTGGCATTTGTGGTATTCCCGCAAATTATCAACCAATTCCCTGGATTTAACGGCTTGTTCGGTTTCTTGTTCTTCTTCTCTTTGACGCTCGCAGGATTAACGTCATTGATGTCGATTACGGAAACGTATGTTGCTGGTATTTCAGAGAAGTTCGGAATCTCCCGTGCGAAAGCGGTTGCATTCGGCGGTGGCTTGGCAGCATTGATTTCTATTTTGTTTGCAACTCAGGGCGGTTTGTTCTTCCTGGACATTGCAGATTATTACATCAACCAGTTCGGTGTAGCAGCAGTCGGGTTAGTGGAAGTGATCATGGTCGTCTGGATTCTACGCAAAGCTGACAATCTGCGTGACCATGCGAACAACATTTCCGATATTCACTTGGGTGCTTGGTGGAAGTTCAGCTTAGGCATCATTACTCCTTTAGTTTTGGGTTATATGATGTTCGGCTTGATCAAAATGAATCTTCTTCAAGAATTTGATACGGACACAGGTAACTATGAAGGCTACTCCAATATGTTCACATTAGCTGGCGGCGTTGCAGTAGCTGGTGGGGCATTACTCATCGGTATTCTGTTCACGCTAGGAAAATGGCACAAGGATCATGCTAGCTTCGATGAAGAAAAATAAGGGGGTCCAACTATGACAACAAGTGCGATAGTACTTATGATCATCGGGATGTTAATCATCTGGGGCGGACTGGCGGCAAGCATCATTTATGCAGTCAGCACCAGCAGAGCGAAAAAGCGCGGTGGCGATAACAGAAACAGTTTTGACGATACGGACGATGCTCCTAAACTCAAAACAAATTCATAGCTGGACTGACCCGGGAGCAATTTGCTTCCGGGTTTTCGATTGTGTTGTTGAGCCAGCTTGTTGGGAACATGTGTTTATGGTACATTTGGAAGGAAGCAAACTATCGGAATGAAAAGAGTTCAGGATGGGGGATGATCAGTGTGTCAAAGAAGCAAGAGTATTTGCGTAAGCCCGACTGGTTGAAAATTAAGCTGAACACAAATGAAAATTATACTGATTTGAAAAAGATGATGCGGGAAAACAATTTGAACACCGTCTGTGAGGAAGCGAAATGTCCGAATATCCATGAGTGCTGGGGGACTCGCCGAACAGCCACCTTCATGATCTTGGGAGCTGTTTGCACAAGAGCCTGCCGTTTTTGCGCTGTGAAAACGGGACTTCCCAACGAACTGGACTTGGATGAGCCGGAGCGTGTTGCAAAATCGGTTCAAATGATGAACCTTAAACATGCGGTCATTACCGCTGTGGCAAGAGATGACTTGAAAGACGGCGGATCGGCAGTTTTTGCAGAAACAGTACGTGCCATCAAGCGGCTGAATCCATTTACTACCATTGAAGTGTTGCCTTCCGACATGGGCGGCATATACGAAAATTTAAAGAATTTGATGGATGCAAAGCCGGATATTTTAAATCATAATATTGAAACGGTTCGCCGATTAACACCTAGAGTGCGTGCAAGGGCAACCTATGACCGGTCTTTGGAAGTGTTAAAACGGGCCAAAGAATTGCAGCCCGAGATTCCTACCAAATCATCTTTGATGATTGGTTTAGGTGAGACGGTGGAAGAAATTATCGAAGTTATGGATGACCTCCGTGCAAATGATGTAGACATTATGACCATCGGACAATACCTGCAGCCGTCGAAAAAGCATTTGCCTGTACAGAAGTATTATTCACCAAAAGAATTCAAGGATTTATGGGAAATCGCGATGACCAAGGGTTTTTCACATTGCCAGGCAGGACCATTAGTACGCAGCAGTTATCATGCGGATGAACAAGTGAATGCTGCGGCAAAAGAACGACAGCGTTTAGGTGAAGAACAGATTGCCGTTACGGGCAGCTGATAGGTGGTGGAAAAAATGGTCACAATAGAAAATTGGAATTATGAAATTATCAAAGATTTTCGGGATGGCTTCCAGGAAGAGGCGCTGACTGCAAGATATAGTGAAATTCTTTCCAAATATGATTATATCTTGGGTGACTGGGGTTATGGTCAATTGCGTTTGAAGGGTTTTTTTGAGGACACAAACCCCAAATCAACCTACGATACAAAAATCAGTACATTGCAGGATTATCTCTATGAATACTGCAATTTTGGCTGTGCGCATTTCGTCATTAAAAAAGTTGGAAAAGCACCACAGCCTGAAAAAGAAGAGCAAACTGAAACCCCCAACGCGGAAACTTAATCCGCTGGGGGCTTTTTGTATGGATGTGATATGATGGAACAAAAGAACTTTTGAAATATGGCAATCGTAACAGGAGGAATTAGTATGTATTTTGTTGACCGTGCAAAGATTAAAGAGACTGTGGATTATATGAATCAGTTGTTGAAAGTATATGAAGAAAAAAAAGAATGGCAAAGCGTTTTGGACCAATTGGCTTTGGAAAGATTGGCTCAAAATGTTATAGAAAGCATCATTGATGTCGGCAATTCGATGATTGATGGCTTTATTATGCGGGATCCCGGCAGTTATTCGGACATCATCGATATACTGGCAGATGAAGGAGTGATTTCCGCGGAGATGCATGAGCCATTGAAAGAAGTCATTGAACTCCGTAAAATGTTGGTCCGTGAATTTTCGAAAGCCGACCATGGAGAAATTGTGAGTACATTTAATCGCTTTTTTGAAGCATTGATCAAATTTGGTCCGAAAGTGGATCATTATCTGCAGCATGAGCTCGGTTCAGTTTCCGCATTTTTGCCGGAGAAAGATTGATGGGCCATTATAAAGCTTATTGCTTGGACTTGGATGGCACTGTATACCGAGGGACGGAAGTGGTGTCAGAAGCAGCGCTGTTTATCAAGAAGCTTCAAAGCACAGGAATCGAACCTTTTTATGTTACAAATAATGCCTCGATGACCCAGAAGCAACTGAAAAACAAGCTGGAAGGTTTTGGAGTGAAAGCTCAAGAGGAGAGAATCATTTCTTCAGCTGTAGCTGCGGCAAAATACATCAAGCGCTGGTACCCGGATAAAACAGTCTACATGATTGGTTCTGATGGAGTAGAGCAAGCGCTGGCTCAAGAAGGAATCCAACGTGTGCAAGAAGATGCTGACATTGTGCTGATGGGCATGGATCGGGACATCAATTATAATAAACTGGCCCAAGCCTGCCTGGAAGTCAGAAAAGGGGCAGTTTTTTTATCGACCAATAAAGATTTGGCTTTTCCTTCCGAGCGGGGCTTTCTCCCTGGTAATGGTGCGTTCACCAAATTGGTTTCAGCATCTACGGATGTTCATCCGATATTCATCGGGAAACCGGAAAAGCACATGTTGGAAACGATTATGCATGATTTCGGCTTTCTAAAAGAAGAAATGGTGATGATCGGGGATAATTACGATACCGACATTATGGCTGGAGTCGCATTGGGGATTGATACCATCCACGTCAACACTGGCGTAACCCGAATGGAAGAAGTGCTGGAAAAAGATGTTCAACCCACTTATTTAGTGGAGAATCTCGGTTTTTACGCAATATAAAAAGCCGCTGTGAGCGGCTTAAAATAATGGATTTTCATCTATGAACTCATAAACTTTTTTTGTCAGTTCTTCCGGAGTTTCGGCTTCGACGATTTCACCATTCACCAACGCAAAAAGGGATTCAGCGCATTTGGTGCAATAGCTTAAACAACCATATTCCAGAACATCGAGATTGGGATCCCGTTCAAGTTTTTCAAATGAATCCTGGGCTCCATTTACGATATTGCTGACGCAGAACTCCACTATCGGTTTCATCAATCACTCACCTCGCTACTCTGAAATGCTACCTTTTTTTGGCGTCGGAGTCAACAGATTGAATTGGCAGTACGGTATTGTGAAAGTTATCACAATCAGCTATACTCATACTTGAGAAATTAAACAGTCAGACTGAATCTAAAGGAGATTTTTATGCGAAAATTAGTCTTACTTGGCGGTGGATATGGCAATATGCGGGTTTTACTTCGTTTGTTGCCGAATAGTTTGCCATCGGATACCGAGATTACGTTAATTGACCGGACACCGTTTCATAGTATGAAGACGGAATTCTATGCGCTGGCTGCCGGTACTGAGTCCGACCAGGACGTCCGGGTCCCTTTTCCGGAACACGAGCGCCTTAAGGTCGTCAACGGGGAAATATTAGAAATTGTACTGGAAGAAAAATGTGTATTGCTCGAAAATGGAACTCGCGTGGAATACGATGACCTGGTCATTGGTTTGGGATGCGAGGATAAATATCACGGGGTGCCGGGTGCTGATGAATTCACTTATAGCATACAGACCATCGGCAACTCTCGTAAAACCTATCAGGCACTTCTCAGCTTGCCTCCGGGAGCAACAGTAGGTGTAGTGGGAGCGGGATTGAGTGGGATTGAGCTGGCCAGTGAATTGCGCGAAAGCAGAAAAGATCTCCAGATTAAACTTTTTGACCGGAGTCCCCGTATTTTGCGTGACTTCCCGGAAAGATTGAGTAACTTTGTGAAGAAATGGTTCGATAATCATAATGTGGATGTTGTATCAAATTCGAATATCACGAAAGTTGAACCGAAGATGCTTTATAACCACGAAGAGACGATCCCAGTGGATGCAGTTGTATGGACAGCAGGCATCCAGCCGGTAAAACCGGTCCGTGATCTGGGTCTGGAAAGTGATTCGAGCGGCCGTATCGTCATCAACCAATATCACCAGCTGCCGCATGATGAAAATGTTTATATTGTTGGAGATTGTGCAGCTTTGCCTATGGCTCCTTCAGCCCAACTTGCAGAAGAACAGGCTGAGCAGATTGTGAAAATTTTGAAGATGAAGTGGAAGGGTGAACCATTGCCTGAAACGATGCCTGAGATTAAACTGAAAGGCTTCCTTGGCTCTTTAGGAAGCAAACAAGGCTTTGCCTACTTGGCGGACCGAACAGTAACAGGGCGTATTGCAAGGCTTATGAAATCAGGTGTATTATGGATGTACAAATGGCATAACGGTTAAATAGAAAAAAGCGCTCACCTCGAGCGCTTTTTTCTATTCAGCAGCAGAAAATCCGTGTTTTTCAAGTTCTTTGTAAACCGGTTTCAATTGCACATAGCCTTCTCCGACGATTTCTCCTTCGACGAGCACCAGCGGATAGAAGAATTCATCTTCTAAAATTCTCTTTGCGTAATCTTTCCGATGATCCTCGGTCTGAGGTTTCTCAATATCCACATAGGTAATTGAAAATGGCTGGTCTTTGTATTTCCTTGAAATTGCGGCTTCGAGCCATTCATAAGTATCAATGGAAGATGGAGCATTCACACAGCTGGCGCAAATTACATCAGTTCCATACACTTCGATTGAAATTTTCTTTGTCATCCTGTCGTCCCCCTGTGAATTCATTAGTGGCTTTTTCCGCTCAATCACATTATAATGATTATAATGAAAGGAGTCGATATAAATGACTGAAGCTTTATTGGAAGATCAAGTAATGGAAGTCTTAGATAAATTGCGTCCATTCCTTTTGCGTGACGGAGGGGATTGTGAACTTGTAGATATTGAGGACGGGATTGTTAAACTTCGTCTATTGGGGGCTTGCGGCAGCTGTCCAAGTTCGACAATTACATTAAAAGCAGGGATTGAACGCGCATTGGTGGAAGAAGTTCCAGGCATTGTGGAAGTAGAACAAGTATTTTAAAGCCAAGGGACCTTTTATAGGTCCCTTTTTATTCAGACTAAGTTTGATTGGCAAACTGTCTGCTTGAATTAAAGGTTGGATTATTGATATCATTGATGAAGGATGGTGATACGGATGACTCAAGTAGTTGAAATTACAGAAGCGGCATCGATACAAGTTAAAGAAATGATGCGCCACAATGAAGAAGAAGGTTCATTTTTGCGAGTAGCTGTAAAAGGTGGAGGCTGCAGTGGGCTGACATATGGCATGGGCTTTGAGAAAGAAAAAATGACTGAAGATGATCAGTACGAACAATACGGCATTCCGATTTTAATCGCTAAGGACGACGCGCCAATTCTAAGCGGTACGGTTGTGGATTACAAGCAATCCTTGATGGGCGGGGGCTTTACGATTGAAAATCCGAATGCCATTGCGAATTGCGGATGCGGCACTTCTTTCCGCACTGCCAAAAAAGCAGGAACTCCCGAAGATTGTTAATTGAATATGCAATTTGATTACTGGCCACTTCAAGATTTTTATAGCTTGAAGTGGCCTTTTTAGTTCACCTGACTGTCTTATAGACTGTCACTAACCTGTTGAAATTAGCCGGTAAAAGAGCTAATATAGAATGTAGGAGTTTAATAAGTGGACTCATTAAAATTTATCAGTGTTAAAAAATGACTTGAAGGTGGTTGCGATTAGATTGAAGAGACCGTCAATATTAGTATTAGGGGCAGGTTACGGTGGTTTGACTACTGTAGTAAACTTGCAAAAAGCACTTGGAACGGATTCTGCTGATATAACGTTGATCAACAAAAACGAATATCATTATGAAAGCACATGGCTTCATGAAACAGCAGCGGGGACGATGTCACCGGAACAGGTCCGTTACGACATCAAAGACGTAATCGACAGCGTCAAAGTAAGATTTGTTCAAGCGACTGTTGAAGAAATTGATGTAGTCGGCAAAAGAGTAGTGACTGACAATGGTGAATTTACATATGACTATATCGTCATTGCGCTAGGCTTCGAAGGAGAAACTTTCGGTATCGAAGGGTTAGACAAATATGCACTTTCAATTGCCAATGTAAAAGCGGCACGTTATATTCGTGAGCACATTGAATTCCAATTTGCTACATGGTCAACAGAAGAAGTGAAAGATAACAGCCGTTTGACAATCGTTGTCGGCGGAGCCGGATTCACTGGAATCGAATTCCTTGGTGAATTGGCAAACCGAGTGCCGGAACTTTGCAAAGAGTTTGATGTACCACGTGAATTGGTTCGCGTAGTTTGCGTCGAGGCTGCACCAATGGTTCTTCCTGGATTTGATCCGGAGTTAGTGAGCTATGCAGTCGGCAACCTGGAATCAAGAGGAATTGAATTCTCAATCGGTACGCCGGTTGTAGAAGCAACTCCAGAAGGCGTCAAAGTGAAAAAGGGCGATGATGAGTTTGAATTCATCAAAGCTGGCACAGTCGTTTGGGCAGCTGGCGTCCGCGGCAACAGATTGATCGAATCCACTCCGATTGAAAGCATGCGCGCTCGCGTAAAAGTAGAGCATGATTTACGTGCACCAGGCTATGATGATGTATTCATCATAGGAGATTGTGCGTTGATGATCAACGAAGAAACCAATCGTCCATATCCACCAACTGCACAGATTGCTATGCAGCAGGGAGAAATGACGGCTAAAAACTTGGAGTCGCTGATCAAAGGCGAAGAAACACATCATTTCGTACCAGAACTGAAAGGAACAGTATGTTCTCTTGGGGATGAAGACGCAATTGGTGTGGTATTCGGCAAAAAAGTGACTGGAAAAAGAGCTTCATTCATGAAAAAAATGATTGATAACCGTGCACTATATATGATTGGCGGCGCAAGTCTTGTTTTGAAAAAAGGTAAATTCAACGTTTTATAAATCATAGAAAAGCTCCCTTTTGGGGGCTTTTTTTATTAAAGGAGCAAGTTTATGACTAATGAAAAACGCGGAAATGTCTGGCTCGGAGCAGCCGGGCTCGTTGTAAACAGCAATCAGGAATGGTTGGTCGTGAAAAAAAGGTACGGAGGACTTCAAGGCAAGTGGTCACTGCCAGCAGGGTTTGTATCGGCAGGCGAGACAATTGATGAAGCCGCTTTGCGTGAAGTGTGGGAAGAAACGGGAGTAGACTGCGAAATCATAGGCATGATCGGATTTCGTTCCGGAGTGATCAAAGAAAAGGTCAGCGATAACATGGGGGTGTTTTTGATGAAGCCGAAGGAGCACGAACACGAACACGTATTAACAGCCCAGATATCGGAATTGTATGAAGCCGCATGGATGGCTCCGGAAAAGTTGGCAAAAACCGGAGCAGCTTCTGTGATGCTGCATGAAATGGCTGAATATGTGATTGACGAAGGCTTCCAAACGATAGAAGGGGTGGATCCTGGGGAAGTCTTTGGGTATTCTGCATACAAACTGTTTTTTAAAAAGTAAAGATAGAATTGTCTAAAAAGTGAACTTTCGATTTTTTTTGGAATGTAACCGCTTACAGCCGCATGGACTTATTGCGTTTTGCTATTCGCCATGTTATATTATCAGAATATTACAAACAAGAACAGAAGGAGGTGTTTCGAATGACGATCTACAAATTAGCTAGACCCGTAAATCAATGCCCTTATTGTGCAGGTCAAGGATATTTTCAGTTACGCTTGGGCGGTTCAGAAACGTGCTCCTGCTGTTCCGGTTCAGGGAAAAAATAACTTTTCAAAGTATTTGCGGTTTAATTACTGCAGGTGCTTTTTTTTGTGTGCGCTTGTATACAGCCAAGCGGTCTTGGGAGGAGGGCTTTTACTGTGGATATCAATCAAGCATCGGCAGATTTAATCCCACTGAGGTCAGTGTGTGACAATGCAATGAACTTCAATCGGCAGCATTGAAAGACCTTTGAAATTCGGGTAAACTGATAAAGGAATAACGGAGGTTATCATAAATGGAAAGTTCTTTCAGTATCGTTCAATTAATCATTTCGATGTTATTGTTTTTTGTTATGTTTTTTGGAATCGGTTTTCTATTAAACATGTTATTGCGTATGTCCTGGATAATGGCGATTGTTTACCCGATTGTTGTGTTATTGATCATTGATGATGTTGGGTTCTTCGATTATTTCACCAATCCGGGAGAATCGTTTTCGATGCTCGGAAATACATTGGCTTCATTGACCCCCACGGATATCGCAGTTCTAACTTCTGGATTTGCCGGAGCCGTCACTTCCGGATTCGTTATGAGGGTTCTTCGTAAAATGGGCTATCGCATGTTCTAAATAAAAAATCGCCGCGCTGACTTAGCGCGGCGATTTTTTAGGTGAAAATGGCGTAGAAAACAAAAGCTATGATAATTCCTGTGATGGCACCCATCAGAACTTCACTTGGTTTATGGCCCAGAAGTGTTTTTAATTCTTCAATTTTTTCTTCTTCTTTTTTATAACTCCATTTTCGGGTTTCGTCCATGAAAACATAAAAATCACTTCGCATTTTATTGATTGTCAAAGCCTGTTGTCCCGCTTGGAAACGGACTCCAGTTGCATCATACATCGTGATGACTGCAAACATTGTTGCAACAGCAAAAATCGTGGATGTAACTCCGTGTTCGATGGCAACTGCGGTCGTCAGTGCGGTGACCGCTGCAGAATGCGAACTTGGCATTCCACCTGTGGAAGTGAAGAGTTTCCACTCCAGTTTGCGTATCACAATGTATTGGATCGGGATCTTGATGAACTGGGCAAAGATGATCGCAAATAATGCAGCCATTAAAGGCAGATTAGAGAAAATTTCCATTAATTAGTAACAACCTTTCAAAACATTATATGTTAAAAGTATAGCACAGTGGGGCACAAGCGTGACCAACTATTACTTCGTCTTTCGAACTACTAACGTTGGGGGTTACATGATAAACTGAAAGAGGAAACTATCAAAGGGGGATTTTAATGAATATTCAAGTAAAAAAAAGTGCAGAGCAACATGAAGCTGAGATTCTGATTGTTGGGTTAAGCAGACATCCTGAAAACACCAGTGGCTGGGAAGAGTTTTCACAACGGTTTGAAGGGAAACTGGAAAGCTGGTTAAAAAAGGATTTATCTTATGACCTGAAGTCATTGATTACATACCCGACGCTGGCTGGGGAAATTCCGCGCGTTCTTTTCGTCGGCTTGGATGACAGGAAGAGGATTGATGAAGAGTCATTGCGATCCTCCTTCGGTTTAGTCGGGAAAGAACTGAAAAAGAAAAAAATCACAAATGCTTCGATTTATTTGGAATCCTTCCAAAACGATAAAATTGATGCCTCGAATGCTGCTTATTTAGCATCAGAAGGAATCGCTCTTGGCATGTACCAATTCGATGATTATAAAACCACTTCCAATGAAGCCGATACATCCGTCGAAACGCTGACATTCATCACCGAAGAAGAGGCGGAGGATATCAGTGCCTCTGCGTTCGTTGGGGAAGTGTTTGCTGCTTCGGTCAATGAGGCCCGTACATTGGTCAACATGCCCGGCAACATCCTCACAGCCGTTGCATTAGGCGAGTATGCTCAAGAGTTGGGGGAAGATTACGGTTTCGAAACAGAAATACTGGGGAAATCGGAAATTGAAGAATTAGGCATGGGGGCATTGCTTGCTGTCAACCAGGGATCTGTAGAAGAGCCGCGCCTCATTGTGTTGAAATACAAAGCAACCGAAAACTTTGAAAACCCATTAGCTCTGGTTGGCAAAGGAATCACTTTTGACACTGGTGGTTATTCACTCAAGCCGAAAGATGGCATTGTCGGCATGAAAGGCGATATGGGGGGTGCTGCAGCTGTTTTGGGTGCCATGCAGATTATTGGGGAATTAAAGCCGGACAAAAACGTAGTGGCGGTGATTGCTGCAACGGATAACATGGTTTCCGGCAATGCCTTCAAGCCGGATGACGTCATCACTTCGATGAGCGGCAAGACCATCGAAATTTTGAATACCGACGCAGAAGGGCGTCTTGTATTAGCTGATTCGGTCACTTATGCGAAGCAGCTGGGTGCTACTCATATCATTGATGTTGCAACTTTGACAGGGGGCGTAATTGTCGCTTTGGGCAAAGATAAAACTGGGGCCCTGACAAACGATGAAGCATTCTTTGAGGAATTTATGGAAGCCACGATCGAAACCGGTGAATTTGTATGGCGCTTGCCTCTTACTGAGAATGATAAAAAGAGACTTCGCAAAAGCGATGTGGCGGATCTCAACAATTCACCAGGCCGGGACGGCCATATGATTTTCGGCGGAGGATTTGTCGGCGAATTTGCTGAAAACACCCCGTGGATCCATTTGGATATTGCAGGAACTTCCCATGCCGATGCCGATTACGATTTCGGACCAAAAGGCGGAACAGGCGCAATGGTCCGGACGCTGGCCATGATGGTGGAAAAGATGTCGGAAGAGAAGTAAATAAAAAAAAACGGGCAAACTCCTTAGAGTTCGTCCGTTTTTTTTCTTTGTTCCCTGAATCGTTTCTTTTCAATGGCGATTTTCAGGTCATCCCGTATGGTTTCATCCGCCAATGGAACTCCGGACATATAGGAGGAACGGCCAATCAAATGGCCGGCCACCGGTGACGTCAGGAAGAGGAAGACAATCGCAAGAATCAATTGAGTATTGAAATGATTCTCGACCAGCCAGTATTGCATGAAGGTACCAGTCAGGATAGTCAAAGCACCGAGTGTGGAGCTCTTTGCGGCTGCGTGAGTCCTAGTATATACATCAGGCAGCCGAATCAGTCCAAGTGCCGTGACGACACTGAAAATGACTCCTACGCTGATGGGAACAATGATGAGGATATTAACGATTGTTGTGGTTATCACGATCGAAAATCTCTCCTCTCTCAATATACTTCGCGAAAGCTACGGTCCCGATAAACGACAGGATAGTTACCAGGAGAATGATCTCAAGGAAAAACTCGGTCTGAAAAATCAAGGACAGCAAAGCCACGATGGATACAAGGGCAACGCCGAGTGCTTCGAGAGCCACAATCCTGTCAGCTGTGCTAGGTCCTCTGACCAACCTGAACATTAGCCCTAAAAATGCGATCGAGACTATCAGCAGGGAAATCCAGTAAAAAGTCATCATGGCCGGCTCACCTCCAGAATCGCTCGTTCAAAGGTATTTTTAATTGAATTTACGGCACTTTCGATATCAGTGAAATCCAGTGCATGAATGTAAAGCCTTTTTTGGTCATCGGAGATGCCGATGACCAAAGTGCCTGGCGTCAATGTGATCAATGCCGCAAGCAATGTAACTTCCCAGTCATGCTCCAGCTCGGTTTCCAACTCGAAAATGGCAGGCTGCAAGTTTAGTTTAGGCCGAACCACGATTAGAAATACTTGGATGCTGGACATTGTGAGTTCCTTTAAAAACAAGAAAATTAGTTTAATCACCGCGTAAATGCGAAATCCATAAAAGCGGTGATTGAAGAACCTGCGCATGATCAATAGAATGCCTAGACCGACCAGAAATCCGATCGCGAAACCTGCAGGGGTGAATGACACTGTCATGAACATCCAGATCAAGGCAAGAAAGAAATTCAGTAAAACCTGTAAAGCCATCGTCATCTACTCCTTTAATACCGCATCTATATACAGGGATGGATTCAGCAACACTTCACCTGCACCAGAAATGAACGGCATGATTGCTTCCGCTCCGACACCCAA
>DATHVY010000029.1:0-3289 GCA_035461045.1 Planococcus sp. (in: firmicutes) | reverse complement strand
GCTTGGTGGAACAGGCGGAGGCATTTGCAACAATGACTTGGAACTGAAAGAAATTGTTGCAAGCGGATTGAAATACAGTCCGGTCACGCAATGTTTACTGGAAAAATCGATTGCCGGATTCAAAGAAGTCGAGTATGAAGTAATGCGCGATGCCAATGATACAGCGATCGTTGTCTGCAACATGGAAAACATCGACCCGGTTGGCATTCATACAGGCGACTCCATCGTTGTTGCGCCGAGTCAGACTCTCTCAGACCGTGAATACCAAATGCTCCGCAATGTTTCACTGAAAATCATCCGCGCATTGAAAATTGAAGGTGGATGTAACGTGCAGCTGGCACTGGATCCTTACAGCTTCAACTACTTCATCATTGAAGTGAATCCGCGGGTCAGCCGTTCATCTGCACTAGCTTCCAAAGCGACGGGCTACCCGATCGCCAAACTGGCAGCGAAAATTGCAGTCGGCCTGACGCTTGATGAAATGATGAACCCGGTGACAGGCAGAACGTATGCCGCTTTTGAACCGGCTTTGGATTATGTGGTAACAAAAATCCCACGCTGGCCATTTGATAAATTCGAGTCGGCAAAACGAAACCTGGGCACACAAATGAAAGCGACAGGCGAAGTCATGGCGATGGGCCGGACATTTGAAGAATCCATCCTAAAAGCCGTCCGCTCGCTTGAGACCGGACAATTTCACTTGGAATTGAAGAATGGCATGAACATGAGTGATGAATGGATCGAAAAACGGATCCGCCGTGCTGGAGATGAGCGTTTGTTCTTTATCGGTGAAGCACTTCGCAGAGGCGTCAGCATCGAAACCATACACAGCTGGAGCCAAATCGACCTTTTCTTCCTGAAGAAATTTTCGAATATCGTAGAATTTGAAAAAGATGTCGAAGCTCATCCATATGATTTCGATGTGACCAAAAAAGCAAAACGAATGGGCTTTTCGGATCATACTATCGCGAAACTATGGAAAACGAAAGAGCAGGAAGTTTATAACTGGAGAAAACAGCAGAAATTGATGCCGGTATACAAAATGGTGGATACTTGCGCTGCCGAGTTCGAATCAGAAACGCCTTATTTCTACGGCACTTACGAAGACGAAAATGAATCGGTCAAAACGGACAAGGAAAGCGTCATCGTGCTTGGTTCAGGACCGATCCGCATCGGACAAGGCGTGGAATTCGACTATGCCACTGTTCATTCCGTCTGGGCCATCAAAGAAGCGGGTTACGAAGCGATCATCATCAACAACAATCCGGAGACCGTTTCAACCGATTTCTCGATATCCGATAAGCTGTATTTTGAGCCGCTGACAATCGAAGACGTTATGCACATCATTGATCTGGAGCAGCCAAAAGGCGTCGTTGTCCAGTTCGGCGGACAAACCGCCATCAACCTGGCAGACCGCCTGGAGAAAAACGGCGTGAAAATTTTGGGTACAACGCTGGAAGACACCGACCGTGCAGAAAACCGCAACAAGTTCGAAGCGGCGCTTCACGAAATTGGCATTCCACAGCCTCTGGGCAAAACTGCGATTTCAGCCGATGAAGCAGTCGTCATTGCCAAAGATATCGGATATCCGGTTTTGGTCCGCCCTTCTTATGTGCTTGGCGGACGAGCAATGGAAATCGTTTATAACGAAGAAGATTTGCGCCATTACATGGAACATGCAGTGGAAGCGAGCCCGGAACATCCGGTTTTGGTGGATCGCTATTTAACAGGAGTCGAAATCGAAGTGGACGCCATTTCCGATGGGGAACACGTCCTCATTCCCGGAATAATGGAGCATATCGAACGCGCAGGAGTGCACTCGGGTGACTCGATAGCGGTATATCCAACACAAAATATTTCTACTAAACACCTGGACACGCTGGTGGATTATACGACTCGATTGGCAAAAGGCTTGAACATTATCGGGTTGCTCAATATTCAATACGTGATTTCAAAAGACGAAGTGTTCGTTATTGAAGTCAATCCGCGCTCGAGCCGGACTGTGCCATTCATGAGCAAAATTACGTCCATCCCGATGGCTAACATAGCGACAAAAGCGATTTTAGGACAAAGCATTGTCGATCAGGGGTACGTTCCAGGACTGGCACCGATCACCAAAGGAGTGTTTGTCAAAGTGCCGGTATTCTCATTTGCCAAATTGCGCCGCGTAGACATAACACTCGGACCAGAAATGAAGTCAACAGGCGAAGTCATGGGCAAAGACTCCACATTGGAAAAAGCTTTGTATAAAGGCTTGGTCGCAGCCGGTATGGAAGTGAAAGATCATGGTGCCGTCCTAATGACTGTAGCGGACAAAGATAAAGAAGAAGCGGTTGGACTTGCAAAACGTTTCAAATCGATCGGTTATCAGATCATCGCAACTGGAGGAACAGCCAGCGCCTTGGAAGAAGCCGGCATCCAAGTATCTCCAATCGGTAAAATCGGTTCGGAAGGACGGACATTGCTGGACGTCATCCAAGCGGGAGACGCCCAAATTGTCATCAACACCTTAACGAAAGGCAAACAGCCACAACGTGATGGTTTCCGCATCCGCAGAGAATCGGTTGAGAACGGGGTTCCTTGTTTAACATCATTAGACACTGCAGAAGCAATGCTGCGCGTTATCGAATCGATGACCTTCTCAGCAGAAGAAATGGGGGCAGGTGTATGATCAAACAAGAACGGATGAAAGTCGTCAAACAAGAAGAAATAGCCAGGAACATCTTTGAATTGACCATTGAAGGGGCGTTGGCGCTGGAAATGTCTGCACCAGGCCAATTTGTCCACATACGAGTCGCTGACAGTTTCGAACCGCTGTTGAGACGCCCAATTTCTGTGGCGTCCATTGACCTGGAAAACTCCAGATTCACCATGATTTACCGCGCAGAAGGGCGAGGGACGACCCTGCTTTCCGAAAAAAGAAGTGGGGATGGACTGGATGTTCTGGGTCCTCTCGGAAATGGTTTTCCGGTTGAAGAAGCTGATAAAAAAGCTTATTTGATCGGCGGGGGGATCGGCGTACCACCTTTATACGAACTGGCCAAGCAATTAAACAGCCAGGGGATTGAAACCGTTCATATCCTGGGCTTCGAAAGCAAAGAGGCAGTTTTTTATGAAGAGAAATTCCGGAAATTTGGTGAAACCCATATTGCGACTGTGGACGGATCTCATGGGACCGAAGGATTCGTGACCCACATTTTAAATGAATTGCCTAAAGACTTTGATACGTACTTCAGTTGCGGCCCAACGCCGATGCTGGAGGCCATTCAATGGATTTATCCGGAGAAAA
>DATHVY010000028.1:0-4759 GCA_035461045.1 Planococcus sp. (in: firmicutes) | reverse complement strand
AAGGTTCCATGGATGACTACCAAAAAGTCTGGAGTTGGTACGGTGCACTTGCTGTGGCACTCGACTTTTCCTATGATGAGGTTCTGGGAGCGTACGTGAAAAAAAATGAAGAAAACTACGAACGCCAAAGAGAAGGATATTGACGGATCGCAAGAATCTTTTGATAATGAGCCCTCTTTAATCTATAATGAAACAGAAGTGACTATTTAGGAGGGCGAAATAATGACTAAGATGGATGAAACGTTAACAATGCTGAAAGAATTGACGGATGCGAACGGAATTCCGGGCAACGAGCGCCAATCGCGTGAAGTCATGAAAAAATACATAGCGCCGTATGCAGATTCAGTCGAGACAGATGGACTGGGCAGCTTAATCGCCAAAAAAGAAGGCCTAGCTGACGGACCTAAAATCATGGTCGCCGGCCATTTGGACGAAGTCGGGTTCATGATCACCCAAATCGACGAAAAAGGATTCCTGAAATTCCAGCCAGTCGGCGGATGGTGGAATCAAGTCATGCTCGCTCAACGTGTGACCATCTCCACGCGCAAAAATGGAGAAATCACAGGTGTGATCGGTTCTAAACCGCCGCACATCCTGACTCCGGAAGCACGCAAAAAACCGGTGGAAATCAAAGATATGTTCATTGACATCGGCGCAAGTTCACGTGAAGAAGCGAAGGAATGGGGAGTGACTCCTGGCGACATGGTCACACCATATTTCGAATTCACGGTCATGAACAACGAGAAAATGCTGATGGCAAAAGCGTGGGACAACCGAATCGGCTGTGCCATCGCGATTGATGTATTGAAATCATTGAAAGGCGTCGACCACCCGAACGTCGTTTATGGAGTGGGAACGGTCCAGGAAGAAGTCGGACTACGCGGAGCGCGCACGGCATCAGCGATGATCCAGCCGGATATCGGTTTTGCGGTTGACGTGGGAATCGCCGGCGATACACCTGGTATTACTCAGAAAGAATCCGCCAGCAAAATGGGCGACGGCCCGCAAATCCTCGTATTTGATGCTTCTATGGTATCGCATCGCGGATTGCGTGAATTGGTTGTCGACACAGCTGAAGAATCCGGCATTCCGTATCAATTCGAAGCCATTGCAGGCGGCGGAACCGATGCAGGATCCATCCACTTGACGGCAAACGGCGTACCGGCCCTGGCCATTGGCGTCGCAACCCGTTATATCCACTCGCACGCAGGCATCCTGCACCGCGACGATTACGAAAACGCCGTGAAACTGATTGTCGAAGTTATTAAGAAATTGGACAAAGACACAGTCGCGCGCATTACATTTGAATAAATTATGTGAAACCTCCGCCTTGGCGGGGGTTTTTATTTTGAAGTGGAGATATAATGAAAGAATACTATTTAATTCTTAAGAAATGAGGTGTGTGATGATCAAAATACCAACTCTTTTATTAAATGAGGAGAACTCTCTTGAAGCGCTCATCAGCCGACTGCCTGAAAAGCATATGTATCAAAAATTCCTTAAAGCTGAGCTCCATAGGCAAAGCGCCGGAATACGAGGAGAGCAAAGGTTGATGAAAAAGTTGGAGGAGTTCGAATGTGAAGAAGACCTAATAATCTTGTCCAACATCAATTTAACTCGTGGGAAGCTAAAAATTCAGATGGACAGCCTGCTGTTAACGGACTCGTGTGCGATTATAATTGAGTCAAAAAATATTAACGGTAAAATTCATTTCGAGGAGGACCTCGGTGAATTCTTTCGCTTCAATAATGAAGGTGAAAAGACGGTGATGGAAGATCCAACCATCCAATTGAAAAGAAATATGCGCTTTTATGATGAATGGCTGAAAGCTAAGAATATAATTCTACCTGTCAAAGGACTAATCGTTTTTACTTCGAAAAACTGTGAATTCATTTCAAAACCTCAAAACACTCCAATTTGTAAAACTTATCAACTTCATCATTACCTCCACAATCTACTATTGAATCCACCAATCGAATCTTCTGTAAACATTAAGAAATTAAAGAAAATGCTGCACAAAGAACAGACACCCTATAGGAGGTCGCCACTTTGTGAATATTATCGCATTGAGCCGCGTTTATTAAAAAGAGGTATTCGGTGCGCTGCTTGCGGCACAGTCGCCGAAGGAAACCTTAGGCGCATGGTTTGGCATTGCACTAAATGCGGTATAAAAGATTCTAATTCTCTGAATAATGCAGTGAGTGAATATTTTTCGCTGATTTCTCAAACGGTTACCAACAGAGAATTCAGAGACTTTTACACGCTTGATTCCCGTCATATAGCCTCCCGAATTTTAACTAAACATGATTTGGAAGTCAGTGGTGAATTAAAGAATCGAAGATATCACTTTAAGCATTCACCTTGAGTGGAAATTTTGCTTCCGAGCACAAATGGTGACTTTCCGATCACAAACCACACCGCTCCGATCACAAAAGAGCCCTCTCCGAGCACAAAGCCGCTTCTTCCGATCAGAAATGGAAGTCTTCAAAAGTTAAATCAAGAAAAGGATTCAAATCCAAATCATGAAATGTACAGTATACTTGACAATATGTTAAGTATACTGTACATTTTGTTATATATACCGAACATGAAAGCTGGAGAGGGTGAAGCGGATGCTTAGGAATCGGGTGAAAGAATTGCGGGCGCGGCACGGGTTTACCCAAGGTGAATTGGGCAAGCGGGTGGAAGTAACGCGGCAAACGATCGCTTTCATTGAAAAAGGGGAGTTTTCGCCGTCCATTGCGCTGGCGCTGAAGCTCGCTCATGCACTTCAAGTAAATGTCAATGAACTATTCTGGCTGGAAGGAGAGGATTGGAATGAGAAATGATTTTCGGCTGCAATATCCATTATGGATGATGGGGTTTGTCATTGTGTTTGGAATTCTTGCTTACGGGGTGACGGCGATTCCTTCTGGCGTTGAAGTTAGGGAGAGCGAAACCGTGACGAGCTTTTCTGTTCACCTCGGCGCCATCGAAACTTGGACGATCATTGGCTCTTTAGTACTCTATTCCTTGATGTTGGGGGTCTTTCTGTTAAAATTGATGAGGCACAATAAAGAAAATCCTACTCAAAAAATCTCGTCTTTTCCGATCAGACCTCCAGAATACTTGGAGCAGGATGAAGGCATGACTTATATTACGAGAAAAGCGGCACAGAAAGTTTACACGTTCATGACTTGGGCGTTGCCGATGCTGGCGTTGGCAATCATGCTGATACCCGTGTCGCGCCTCGTCATCATTTGGAGCATTCTCGCCGTCGCACTTGTGCAATATTTGATTTATTACCTTGAAATACGCAAACATCTTAAGGAGGAAACCCAATGATTTATGAATACTTTCTGGTCTTTTTGGGAGCGGCGATTCCTTGGCTGGAAATTGGATTGGTCATCCCGCTTGGCATCGTCTGGGGACTGTCACCGTTTTGGGTGATGGTGGTGGCGTTTGTCGGCAACTTGCTGACGGTGCTGGCACTCATCCTTGGCTTTGAGCGATTCCGCGTCTGGTACATCAAACGCCAGGAGGAAAAAGGCGCAAAGGTCAACAAACGAAGCGAACGGGCCAAGGAAATCTGGAACAAATATGGCCTGCCCGGTGTGGCTCTTCTTGGGCCAATCCTGCTTGGCACGCATGTTGCCGCATTTATCGGCATGACGCTCGGGGCGACAAAAACCAACACCACGATTTGGCTGACCATCTCAATCGCTTTATGGACGTTGGCTTTCGGCGTCGTAACAGCGATGGGCTTCGACTTTTTCACGAGCATCACATAAAGCTGTGCTATACTGGAGCTATTCTGAATTAAAGGCGTGAATAGCACATGAAAAGAATCGAATCACTTCAAAACTCACTCGTCAAGCATTGGAAAAAGCTTGGCACTACCCGCAAAGAGCGGGATAAATTTGCGGAATTCCTGGTTGAAGGATTTCATTTGACCGAAGAGGCGTTGAAAGAAAAAGCGCTTGTCAAATCGCTCATCGTCCGCGAAGGCGTCGACATTCCGGAGGGCTGGGACGTTGAAGACATTCCCCTCTATTCCGTAACGGCTGCCGTGGCAAAGGAAATTTCCGAAACCGAACATTCGCAAGGGATTTTCGCCCACTGCGCACAGCCGGCATTTCCGGAAGATGTCCAAGCATCATGGACCAAACTGCTATTGATCGACGCCGTACAGGATCCCGGCAATATCGGCACGATGATCCGCACGGCTTCGGCAAGCGGCATGGATGCCGTGATTCTCGGCAAAGGCTGCGCAGATCCGTTCAACCCGAAAACGGTGCGATCGGCTCAAGGCTCGCATTTCCAGATTCCCGTGGTCAAAGGTGAATTGAGCGACTGGATGGAAGCTTTGAGAAATCGCAACGTACCTCTATTCGGGACAGCGCTGACCAATGCGACACCGGTTCACGAAGCCGAATCGCAGGAGAGCTTTGCGCTCATCGTCGGCAACGAAGGCAGCGGAGTGGATCCAGTGCTGCTCAACCAGACGGATCACAACCTCGTCGTGCCGCTATACGGCACTGCCGAGTCGCTGAATGTGGCGGTGGCGACCGGAATTCTTCTATACGGCCTAGTGCCAAAAAGTAAAGTTGAATAAAACCGCTGACTTTCGTATAATTGATTAGTAAATAATAAAAGCGATGACCGGGAAAAGTACGGGACGCTCTTACATCTCAGGAAGTCTGCGCCTTGACTGAAAGCGCGGATATGTAAACGCTCCGGAAGTTCACCCTGCGAGCTGCCCGACGGGACCGGCAGAAAT
>DATHVY010000027.1:0-6681 GCA_035461045.1 Planococcus sp. (in: firmicutes) | reverse complement strand
TCGAAACTAAAGGAGGATTACGAATGCCGAGAATGAAAGATAAGGGAGATTATCTGGAATTTACAACAGGAGCCTCGAGGGTGATTTTTACGAAGCAATGCAAGCTTACGAGAACGGTCAACGACCTTCTCGTTGGCATGTTCTTTGTGTCCGGCAGTATGCTCAATTTTCTCAACTCGGCTGAATTCTATGGCAATACGCTGTATCTCCTCGGCAGTTTGATCTTAGCCAGCCGTGCCGTCGGCAGCATCAAAGAAAATATCACGGTGGAGGAGGAAGTGAAGGAGGAAAATGTGGACGAATGGAATATTTAAATTGATATGCTGAGGGTCTTATAAGGCAGGGAAGGAT
Source organism: Planococcus sp. (in: firmicutes) (assembly GCA_035461045.1). Taxonomy (GTDB): domain Bacteria; phylum Bacillota; class Bacilli; order Bacillales_A; family Planococcaceae; genus Planococcus. Next base: position 6,330 of record DATHVY010000027.1, on the reverse strand, counting down.
CTGAATTGGTGGTACCAGAAGTGAATCGGGTTGTTGAAAAGCCATTTCCGGCGGACTTACGGAACTGCTGGAGGTGGCTTTTCTTTTTGGGAAAGCATATTCAGTTAGTGGGAAGGGATAAAATTTGCAGCATTGCGTCTTAAAATCCTATTTATGCTATAATTATTTGATAAATCCCATTTGTGAATCTATTCTGTTAATTCGAGTCAATTTAATACAAAAGAACATTAAATATCGAGAATATGGCGTTCTTGGTCGGGAACAAGTTCATTAGCAGCATATGCTTCTACAACATAGCTAAAAAAAGCTGCGGATTAAAACTAAAGACTTCTGTAGAAGATGGAATACAGCAGTTTACTGATTGGTATTGTGAATACTATAACAAGAAATAACATAGATTGCGGAGGTGCTAAAATACATGTAAAAAAGCAATTATACCAGCAGCAGGCTTGGGAACTCGCTTCCTTCCCGCAACAAAAGCCATGCCAAAAGAGATGTTGCCGATCGTTGATAAACCAACTATCCAATACATAGTCGAAGAAGCGATCGCTTCTGGCATTGACGACATCATAATTGTTGCAGGAAAAGGGAAATAGCGTGAATTCAAGTATTTACCGAATATCAATTTAATACTTATCTTAAAGTAGAGAAAGGAGCTATTATGGTAAAATTATCAATAATTATTCCTCATTATAATTCGGTTGTTTCTTTAAAAAAACTATTATATACAATTCCCTTTACTGAAGAAATTGAAATTATATTAGTAGATGATAAAAGTGATATAGCGAAAGATGAATTAAAATCTTTAGTGAACGATTTTCAAAAGAGAAATCTGGTTTTTCTAGAAAATAAAACTGAAGTAAAGGGTGCGGGTGTTTGTAGAAATATAGGACTAAAAGTTGCTAATGGGGAATGGGTTTTATTTGCAGATGCTGATGATTTTTTTCTGGATAATTTTTATCAAGTAGTGGAGGAGTATATCGATTCAAAACTGGATGTAGTATTTTTTTCTCCAACCAGTGTAGAAATGGACACAGGAAAAGAATCAAATCGACACACAGATTACGCTGGGCTAATTCAAAAATATATAGAAAAAAGTGATTTATATAACGAACTTTCATTAAGGTATCGTTTTTTTGTACCTTGGTCTAAGTTAATAAGAAGGAGTTTCTTATTTGATAACAAAATATATTTTGATGAAGTTATAGCATCAAATGATGTAATGTTTTCTACAAAAACCGGCTTTTATATGGATAGATTTCTTGTATCTGAAAACGTCATATACTGTGTCACAAGTAGTAGAGGATCGCTTACAACAACTGTAAATGAAAAGATTTATAATATAAGGTTAGAGGTATTTATAAACTATTACAAATTTTTGAAGTCTCATTTAAATAGGCAAGAATTCGACACTTTAAATGTAAAGGGCACAGAACAAATAATTACGGCCATAGAAAGTGGATTTAATTTCAAAAAAGTTTTTAAGATTTTTTTAAAGTTAAAAAGAAATAAAATTAAAATTTTCGATATTCAGTATCTTAACTTGAAATTAGTAATAACAAAATTAAAAAAACGACATCATATTTATAAAAAGAGAAAAAAGTATTTCTCTATGTAAATATTCAATCCTAAAAAACGAATTGTGGGTTTAAATTCGCGTCCCTGGGAACGAAAAAATTCTACAGAATTTCGAATATACACGACAATTGTATGCAGAAGAAAATCCATTCCCGCGTCCAGAAGGTTCAGGGGAATGGGTTTTTGATTTTTATGCAGAAAGCGGAATGGTCATGAATTGTGCCGCTCGCTGGGAACGGAAAACTATTTCAAATAAATTCCTCCTTCAGAAAAAATAGGATATACTGAACTAAAATTAACAAAAATAAAATGATGCTAAGGGAGCCATTTATGATACTCAATTCAAACATCGTATTTAAAAAGCTTTATTTCATTATTATGGCTTCAATCCTATTCTTTGTCCTTACAGCATCTCCATCTTTGGCGGCTTCCACGTTCAAAGATGTACCTGAAAATTATTGGGCGCACACTGAAATAACTGCGCTGGCTGATAAAGGCATCATCAAAGGGCATACGGACGGAAATTTCCGTCCGCTGGATTCCGTAACGCGGGCACAGAGTGCCATGATGATTGTCCGTGCTCTCCAAATTCCGACTGCCAACCGGCCGGATCCAAATTTTAAAGATGTTTCGCCTGCAACGTCCGGCTATGCGGAAATTGCTGCACTTGTTGATCTTGGCGTATTCGCGAAAGCCGAGAACTTCAATCCGACGCAACCGGCGACTCGTGCGCAAGTTTCCAAGATTCTTGTAGAGGCTTTTGAGTTGAAAGGTAAAGGTCCGGGAATCAGGGCGTTTACAGATGTGCCGGCATCTCAATGGTACTATTCCTATGTAGATACACTGGTCCATAATGGCATTACCACCGGCACAACGACAAGGACTTTCAGCCCGCATCAAAGGGTCGACCGGGTGCAGATGGCGGTATTCATTCACCGCAGTCTGGATGCAGTCGATACGGGCAATCCGACTTCACCGGCAGTTCCGGCCGTAGAGACGGCAATGGCGACAGAAGTGCTGAATCTGGTCAATGCAGAAAGAGCAAAAGTCGGTGCTCCTGCACTGAAGTTTCATAAAGAATTGCAGGACGCAGCCGTGATCAAATCGAAAGATATGGCTGATAATAATTATTTCAGCCATCAATCGCCTACCTACGGGAGTCCGTTTGACCTGCTCCAATCATTGGGGATCTCTTACACTGCGGCGGGAGAGAATATAGCTGCGGGCCAACCGAGCGCTGAAAGCGTCATGGAAGCATGGATGAACAGTCCGGGCCATAAAGCGAATATATTAAATACGAATTATACCCACATTGGAGTCGGAATCTATAAAGGCGGTTCATACGGAATTTACCATACCCAGCTTTTCATACGACCATAAATAGGAGGGGACCATTTCAGCGATGAAATGGTTTTTTTTATTGCACCCGACACAGAAAACAGTGGGGAACGGCTGGGAATCAGGCATTTTGGCCTGCAGAAGCTATTTGACTATAATGATGACATTCGGTATTCTTAACAACTATGTATCAAATAAATTGTTAGCAGGAGGCACCATGAAGAAAGCCACAAAAGTTTTTTATATCACATTTGCACTGGTTATTTTAACGGTCGTTTTCGGTGTAGCCGCACCCGAAATATTCGAAGCGGCAACGGGCAATATCAGATCCTTCATCAACACTGCATTTGGCTGGTATTACTTGGTCATTATGGCGGTCATGCTGATTCTGGTTTTTGTCATCATCGTCAGCCCTTACGGAAAGATCCGTCTTGGCAAAGATCGGGACCGACCGGAATTTTCCACGATCACCTGGCTGGCGATGCTGTTTTCAGCCGGCATGGGAATCGGCCTTGTCTTTTATGGCGCTTCTGAACCTCTATCCCATTTCGCGGTGCAGCCCGCCACGGCAGAACCGGGGACCGATGCTGCTTTCAAGGAATCGCTTCAGCGCACGTATTTTCACTGGGGCATCCATGTCTGGGCCATGTACGGCATCATCGCTTTATCCCTTGCCTTTTTCCAATTCCGGAAAGGGGAACCAGCGTTAATTTCATCGACATTAAAGCCCTTATTCGGCGACCGGATGAATGGACCGCTCGGCACACTGGTCGACATCCTTGCCGTTTTCGCAACGGTCTTCGGTGTCGCGACGTCCCTCGGCTTTGGTGCTGCGCAAATTAATGGAGGGATTTCTTACCTGTTCGGCGTTCCGCAAACGGACTGGATGCAATTGGTGATCATCGGTGTCGTCACCTTGCTGTTCATCATTTCCGCCTGGTCCGGGCTGAATAAAGGCATTAAGTACTTGTCCAATACCAATCTGGTGTTGGCCGTCACGCTGTTGCTCCTTGTGCTGATTCTTGGTCCAACGCTGCTGATTTTAAATATGTATACCGAAACGTTCGGAGCGTATATCCAGAACCTCATCAGTCTGAGCTTCCAGTCTGCCCCGCTGGATGCTGAAAACCGCAGCTGGCTGGACGGCTGGACGATTTTCTACTGGGCATGGTGGATTTCCTGGGCACCATTTGTCAGTATGTTTATCGCGCGCGTCTCCAAAGGACGCACGATCCGCGAGTTTTTGATCGGCGTCGTATTGGCACCGACTGTTTTCGGCTCTCTTTGGTTTGCCGCTTTTGGTACTACGGCAATCGATATTCAAAAAAGTGGTGTGGACTTGACGGCGCTGCCGATTGACCAGACTCTGTTCGGCATGTTCAATGAACTGCCGGGCGGCATGATTCTATCCATTATCGCCATCCTGCTGGTCAGCACCTTCTTTATCACGTCTGCCGATTCGGCAACTTTTGTGTTGGGGATGCAATCCACAAATGGCTCGTTGCTGCCAAGCAACCAGATCAAAATTCTGTGGGGCGTAGCGCAGTCACTGGTTGCGGGGATCCTGCTGTGGGTCGGCGGTCTGGATGCTGTGCAGAATACGATTATTGTGGCAGCGCTGCCGTTTTCCTTTATTATGATCCTGATGGTGGTGGCGTTGTTTAAAGCGTTGAATACGGAACTGGCTTCGATGAAGTCGAAAAAGTGAAGTAATTATGAAAGGGGCCGTATCCGGAGATTTTGGATGCGGCTTTTGTTTTAGCCAAGGTTCTATCTGGGGTAGGACGGCTGAGTGGTACTCGGGAAACGGGAGTGAAGTCGGCGAACGCCGATATATTTTGCTGAACGCCGAATTAATTTTTTGAACGCCGGAATAACTCGCTGAGCGCCGAATTAATTCTCTGAACGCCGAATTATCACGCTGAACGCCGATATACGCTCTCCCGCCTAAATGCCAACGAGAAAAATCCCCCCAAGAAGCCATTTAAAGAACAAATCGCCTTCAATTTTTGACCAATCTCTCTTCAAAACCTAAGATCAAAAGACAAATGGATGCTTTTCGCAGGCGAAAAGCGAAAAAACCGGCAGGGAGTGTTCTTCATACTCGCGTCCCTGACAAGAAACAAGTCTAATCGATTCTGACAATACAATTGAATACAAAAGAACATCCAAACCCGTGAATGCAACGTTCGTGGGTTTGGATGTTTTATTTATGCGGAAAGCTTAAACTCTCGCGAAAGCTGAGGACGTTTTTTGGATGCAAGCGTAGGGGTTGACGAATAACGATTACAAATGTAAACTAGGATTAATCGATTACAAGTGTAAACGTATTGGAGGGATTTAGATGACGGTGGAAGAGAAAGTTGAAATGACCATATCGGAGCGGGAAGTCATGCGGGTCGTCTGGACGCTCGGCAATGCGACGAGCAAAGACATCGTGGATGTGTTGGAGCGGAAAAGGGACTGGAAGCCGGCGACGGCCAAAACCTTTATCGGGCGGCTCGTGAAAAAAGGCTTGCTGCTCGCGGAACCGCACGGCAATAAATACATTTATTCAGCCGCAATCAGTGAAGAAGACAGCTTGAAAACGGCGGCGGATCGTTTTTTTGAGCAAATCTGCCATAAGCAGGCGGGCAAGACAATTGCCGATATGCTGGCAGGGGCCACATTGAGCCATCAGGACGTCGAACTCATCCAGCAAGTATTGGATGACCAAAAGAAACGCGCGGTCGATGAAGTGGCATGCAATTGCGTGCCGGGCCAGTGCAACTGCAGCACACAACGATAATTCATAGATGAGGTGGAACAACATGGAGAAATTACTGACGATCGAAGGGATGACGTGCGCATCGTGCGCCCAGTCCGTTGAGAAATCCGCCGGGAAATTGACCGGTGTGGACGAAGCGAGCGTCAATCTTGCGACAGAAAAACTGAAAGTCCGTTTTGATGAAGGGACGGTTTCTATAGAAGAGATTTTCGCCGCGGTGGAACAGGCCGGTTATAAAGCGCTTGCCCCAGCCGAAACGAAAACCTTCGCCATCGAAGGGATGACCTGTGCGTCCTGCGTACAGTCAGTCGAGAAAGCAACAAGAAAGCTGGCCGGCGTCGCCGAATCGAACGTCAATATGGCGACGGAGAAGATGGTCATCCGCTTTGACCCGCAGCAAGTTTCCGTTAACGATATCAAAGCTGCGGTGGCAGATGCCGGCTACGGTGCGGTCGAACAAGTGGACGGTGAATCGTCCGCTGACTTGGACCGGGCGAAAAAAGAACAGCATATCCAGTCGGTGTGGCGGCGCTTCTGGCTGTCCGGCGTATTAACGATTCCGCTGTTATTGATTTCGATGGGCCATATGATCGGCATGCCGCTGCCCGCTGTGGTCGATCCCATGCTGAACCCGGTGAACTTTGTGC
>DATHVY010000026.1:0-4983 GCA_035461045.1 Planococcus sp. (in: firmicutes) | reverse complement strand
ACTTGGTGGAATTGATCGGGTTCGGCATAGACGATGACGGAGTCTTCCTCTTCGAGGATATCACGTACATCGATGTCCGCCTCCATCATCATTTCAAGCACGTCATCCGCCGTTTTTCCTTCAACACCTATGACGGCAGTCGGATCGAACATATAGGCGACTGAACCGCTCACGCCCATGTTGCCGCCATTTTTGCCGAATGCTGCGCGGACATCCGATGCAGTGCGGTTCACGTTATTGGTCAAGGTATCGACAATCACCATCGAACCGTTGGGACCGAAGCCTTCGTAACGAAGTTCATCAAAGCTTTCTTCGGAGCCGCCCTTCGCTTTTTCCACTGCACGGTCGATGATGGCTCTTGGTATGCTATATGTTTTGGCGCGCTCGAGTACAACTTTCAGCGCCTGGTTCGATTCGGGATCCGGCTCTCCTTGTTTGGCAGCCACATAAATTTCACGGCCAAATTTTGCGTAAATCCGGCTGGTATTCGCATCTTTTGATGCTTTCTTCTCTTTGATATTATTCCACTTGCGTCCCATTTTGTTTCCCACTTTCTCTCAGCTTTGAATGTGAAGAACGTTCACTTCGTTCATTATATAATAAATCTCTCCGATTTTTCGACTCTGTACCATATTCCACCTTAATATTAACCGTAAAAAAAAACGCAGCTTGGAAAAAGCTGCGTTCTTATCTCCCACTTTTGTCTTTACGGTGATATTCTGAAATCTGGACCACACGGACAGTGCCTGTGTTCAGCTCGTGGTAAATGCCTCTGCTGTCGGTGAAGGTGATGTATCGATCCCGCTCACTTTGAATCAGCGCTTCTGCAATTTCCTGTGATTCGACGTAGATGAACCTGCGGATATAATGGTCTTCGTCAAAGAAATAAGTCACTTTGAATTCTTTCATTGCCTCGTGCTCCTTTACAGAAGATAGGGGGCCTTTTGATAAAAGTAATTCGGCGTCGACATATTATTTTTGTAAGGTTTGTGAAAAATGTGTGTGGTGGCCGGGGACATTGGAGGGATTAGCCATGCCCAATTTCCGGTGACTTCCCTGCCTGCCGATTCTTCTTTCCTCTCGAAGTTCTTGAATTGCTTGGCAGCAGTGTGATGATCAACGATTGTTACTTCAGCCGCATTGAATGATTCCAGCACCGCTACATTGAGTTCGACCAATGCCCGGTCTTTCCAAAGCGAGCGGTTTGACGAACGATCCAACCCCATTGCATCCGCTACTGACGGCAGCAAATTATAGCGGTCTTCATCCGCCAGATTGCGCGCTCCGATTTCGGTTCCCATATACCAGCCATTGAACGGCGCCATTGCATATTCAATCCCGCCGATTTCCAGCTTCATATCGGCAATGATCGGCACCGCGTACCATTTCGCCCCTAAATTCGAGAATGATGGGTAATCCGGGTGCTGCAGTTCAACTTCCAAAACCAAGTGCTCAGGAAGTTGGAACAGCTGCGGCTTCTGCCTTTCCGGTTGAATGACCAGCGGCAAAACATCATAATCTGTTCCTGCGCCTCTCCAGCCCAGTTGTTGGCATTGCTTTGTAAATTCGATGGAACTGGAATCTCCTGTGACTTTGCCATCCACTTCATATCCTGCATACCGGACCAATTGGTGATTCCAGATACGTACCGGGCTGCTATCCCCGCGGCTCGCCGGAAAAATAGTGATGGCGGGACGGATTTTTCCACCGTTTGCCGCAAACTCGATATGGCGGCACAGCGCTTCGAAAACGCCTTCCGCAGAACTTTCCATGCGCTCGTCAAAGACAGTCAACGAGTTCCAGAACAACCTGCCGATGCACCGGTTGTTATTGCGCCACGCCATACGTGCTCCGTGCTCCAGTTCTTCATAAGTATGCCTATATGTACCACTTTCTTCGATTTCGGCCGCCACTTCCCGGCAGCGCAAAATCGCTTGCTCCTCAGTTTTTCCCAGTTCTTCGAAACATCTATATATAAAGTCCACCGCTTTTGAGATGGAGGCAGTTCTTGAGTCTACAGCAGTCATCGTCACCACTCCTTATCGTCATAATAACACTTTTAAATGACTCTCCACGAAAAACTGTGGCAATAAAAGCAACAAATCCTCTTTGTGATCGTATGCGATTTGAAGTACACTAACTAAAAGCTTTAATAGAGCAAAGGGAGTTTTCATGCATGGTAAAAGCAATCTTTTTCGATTTGGATGATACGTTATTATGGGACAAGAGGAGTGTGGAAACAGCTTTTGAGGAAACGTGTAAACTTGCGGCAAAACACAGCCAGGCGGATTATGTGGAACTCGAAGAAGCGGTTCGGCTGGAAGCGGCCGATTTATACGCCGGCTACGACACACACGACTTCACGAAAATGATCGGCATCAATCCTTTTGAAGGATTATGGGGTGTTTTTGACGACGCAGGTCCGGATTTCGGGCGCATGAAAGAAATCGTCCCTGAATACCGGCGTCAGGCATGGACACGGGGCTTGAAGAGAATCGGCATTGATGATCCCGAGCTGGGCAGCATGCTGGCTGAACATTTTCCGCAGGCCCGAAAAGCGAATCCGTTTGTTTACGAAGAAAGTTTCCGTGTGTTGGATGAGCTGAAAGGCAGGTATCAGCTGTTGCTTCTGACCAACGGTTCACCGGGCTTGCAAAACCTGAAACTTGAAATCACATCGGAAATCGCTCCTTATTTTGACCATATCATCATCTCGGGAGATTTTGGCAAAGGCAAGCCTGACGTGGATATCTTCCTTCATGCATTGGAAAAATCCGGCCTGTCACCCGAAGACGTTCTGATGGTGGGGGATAACTTGATGACCGATATTCTTGGAGCCCAACGAGCGGGCATCCGTTCCGTCTGGCTCAACAGGGAAGAAAAAGCGTCTCACCAAAGCATCGTTCCTACATATGAAATAACACACCTGGAAGAACTGTTTCCAATATTGGAGAATATGGACCAGGAAAAGCAATCGCGTTAAAAAAAGCCAAAAGCCATATAAATATGATATACCATGAACAAGGGGGCTTTTCGCGTGCGAAAAGTTCCTTATAGGGTTAAAGAAGGCCATTCGCATGCGAATGGTCTTTGATTTGGGATGGAAAGAGGAGAATTTAATGTGGAAGATGGAGAGTTTTCGAAGTTATGATCGTTCAAAAATTTTTATGATCGCTGAGAATTTTTTATGATCGCTCAGCGAGATTTGTGATCGCTCAGGAAATTTTATGATCGTTCAGCGAGATTTATGATCGTTCGGCAAAACAAGAGCAGAAGCCGGCCTCTCTCCAAGATAAAAAAAAGAAGCTTCAATACTCATCGACGCCAAGATCGGGCGATGGACTCATGATCTGACCATAGAAAAGCGTAATTTTCTTATGGGGAGTTCCTATTTATATGCCCACCAAATAAGAAAAGCTGGCCGCTTATGCGACCAGCCAAGACTTTTCGCGGGCGAAAAGTTCCTTATTGGGTTGAAGGAAGCCATTTGCCTGCAAATGGCTTTTGTTCCTGTCAAGACTCCAGCGCCCAGCTCTTCGAGTCATAAGCTGCACGGGCGCTTGCGCTTTTCTTCCTAAAGATCGATCGCAGTTACTTCCTGTATTTCAGCAAGTTGTTTGAGTGCATTTATGCTGCTTTCTTCGGCGTGATTATCGATTGACAGCATCATGATGGCAGCGCCGCCTTCATTATCGCGCCCTACTTGCATCGTGGCGATATTGACATTTTCCTGACCAAGCAATGTTCCAACCCGTCCGATAACTCCCGGGCGGTCATTGTGACGTATGAACAGGAGATGGCCTTCCGGAACCACATCGACCAGATAATCGTCCACTTTCACGATCCGCGCACCCTGGCCGTTCAGCAAAGCACCTGCAACTCTCCGTGTTGTGTTGGTCGTTTTGATTTCCACCGTAATCAGGTTTGTAAACCCTCTCGTTAATGTAGACTTATGCTCATTCACAACAATTCCTTTTAAGTCCGCAAAATACATGGCGTTTACATCATTCACATGTTTGCCGAGATGTTTCTTCAACAGCCCTTTCAGCATATTGCGGGTCAACGGCCCAACTTCCAGGTTCGCCAGTTCGCCTGAATAGTAGACGTTTACTTCACTCGCCGCTTCCTCAGACAAATCGGACAAGAACGCGCCGAGACGCTCCGTGAGGTCGAAAAACGGTTCGATTTTTTTCATGATTTCCTTCGGTACGGAAGGTAAATTCACTGAATTCCGAACAGTACCTGATGTGAAGTAGCTGACAACATCCATGCTGACATCGACTGCTACACTTTCCTGAGCTTCAAACGTGCTGGCTCCAAGATGAGGTGTTGCCACAACTTCCGGCAACTCCAGCAAACGGAAATCCACCATCGGCTCCTGCTCAAAAACATCCAAAGCCGCACCGGCTACTTTTTTAGATTTAATGGCATTGTACAAAGCGTCTTCATCGATGATTCCGCCTCGTGCACAGTTGATGATCTGAACGCCGTCTTTCATGATGTTAAATGCTTCTTCGTTGATCAGGTGGCGAGTTTCTTTCAACAATGGTGTATGGACTGTGATAAAGTCCGATGCTTTTAAAACTTCTTCCACTGTGCCGAAACCGATGCCCAATTTTTCAGCTTTTTCAGCCGTCAAGAAGGGGTCGTATGCCATGACATTCATGCGCTGCCCTTTTGCTCTTGCAGCCACTTCTGCTCCAATTCGGCCAAGCCCGACCACTCCCAAAGTTTTGTTTTTCAATTCCACTCCAACGTAACTTTTCCGGTCCCATTGCTGGTTGCGCAACGCATAAAACGCCTGAGGAATTTTACGTGCCATCGACATGAGCATTGCCATCGTGTGCTCCGCCGCAGAATTGGTATTGCCGTCCGGTGCGTTGACCACGATGATGCCGTGTTCGGTCGCGGCCTCCAAATCGATGTTGTCGACACCCACTCCTGCACGTCCGATAATCTGCAAGTTCGAAGCTTTTTCGATGA